>CANQQN010000080.1 GCA_947625995.1 uncultured Lachnospiraceae bacterium | reverse complement strand
TTTTCTCCAAAAAAGGTAGTATATAGGTGAAACGGCAAGGAGGTGGACCAGATGGAAGACCGTCAGATCATAAAATTATTCTTTTCCCGTTCAGAGCATGCCATACGGGAACTGGAACAAACCTACGGAAAACTGCTGCAGCAGTTGGCATTTCGCATCCTCGGCAGCGAGGAGGACGCAGAGGAATGTGTCAACGATACTTATCTGGCGGTCTGGAACGCTATCCCGCCGCAAAATCCGGACCTGCTAAAGCCTTATCTTTGCAGGATCCTGCGCAATCAGGCGCTGAAGCGCCGCAGCAAAAACACTGCCGCAAAGCGAAACAACGGCTACGACGTGGCGCTGGAGGAACTGGCGGAATGTCTTCCCGGCAAGGACCAGCCGGAGGACGCCGTTATCGCCAGTGCGCTGGGCCGGCTGATCAATTCCTTTTTGCTGGCGCAGGCAAAGGAAAACCGCGCCCTGTTCATCCGCCGGTATTATCTTGCCGAATCCATAGAAGAAATTGCCGAAGCCTTCCGCATGCGGCCCAACACGGTCAGCGCAAGGCTGGCCCGTATACGAAGATCCCTGCAGTCCTATTTAAACAGAAACTGGTTTGACAGATCCTGATCCCCCGGAAGTCCGGTTTTGCCGGCAGCCAAAACCGCGGGATATTCCGACACTTTGGATCTGCAGACCCAGTTTTCAGAAATGGAGGAGCTTATGACAAAATATGATAAAACGATATTCAACGCGCTGGATACTCTTGATGAACGCCTGATCGATCAGGCCATGGACTATACGCCCGGCAGAATGGATATGCTCATCCGCCACCGCGCCGCCATTGCCGCAGCCTTTCTCCTTGTGGCGGCAGGCAGCGCCGCGCTTGCCATATCCTTACAGCCTCAAAAAAGCATGAAAGACCATGATCTTAGAGATCCCCTCACAGCAAGCATCAAAACCGAGACGCCGGGGGACACAACAGAACTGCCCAAACCCTCTCCGACCCCTGCCGCGAAATCCACAGCAGATCCGGCGGCCGCCATCGCGCCTCCAAATATAGCGGCGCCCGCGGCGACAGACGCTCCCGTCCCCAAGCAGCCCCGGAGCAATATCCCCCAGTCCTATACAAGGGAACAGGTGCTGGCGTATCTGGACGATCCCGGCAACCGTTTCAATCTGGACGGCAGCAGTTCCCCAAACACCGCCGTCTGGCATGATTGGGAAGATCTTCCCGTCTATGAAAAGTATCCTTATATAAACGCCAACGGCAGCACTTACGTGAGCATTTACAGCTATGTGCACAACAATGCCTATGAATCCTCCGATCTGTATCTGCCGCTGGACCCCTCTGCCATCGGCGAGCAGGTTTTCACCGGCTTTGCTCAGGATATCACAGATAAGGAAGCCGCCGAGGCCGATGTCGATATAAGATCCGCCGGCTGCCAGCTCTGGGAGATCAACGGCGTTTCTCCGGACTGCGCGCTGGCGGTGCGCTACGACGGCTACGAGGAATATTTTACCTGTTGGAACTTAAATTACAGCCCTGCCGATCTGGGCCAGCTTTTTCGCGATATCGGTTTTCCGGACGAAGCCGTTTTAAGAAACGCGCACATTTATCAGGTCTGGTACGATGGAAGCAACCAGTACTCTTTCTCAGGCGCTTACGAGTGTCCGGACATGGCGACCTTATCCGGTTTGTTGTTTACGGATCTTTCTGTACCTGCCCTGCCGGACGCGGACGACACCTATGATTATTCTGAAGGGATCTCCGACGTCTCCTTCTCCGCGGACCTAAACAGACTGGGACTTGTCAACTGTTATTTCCGAATGTCCGCAAAGGACGGAACCTTAAGCGTCTCCTTTACCGGCGGTTCCTCCTACTGGTGCAGGCGCTTTTTCCTCGGCGCGGAAAAGGTGCAGGCGCTGGCCGATCATATAAAGACAAACTGCTACGGCGTATGCAAGGAAACTGCCGATCCCATTGTGACGGGCGGCGAATCCGGCGGCAGCTACAGCTATGACCCGGACACCGGCAGTCTGCCGCCTGCTTCTACAGATCAGACCGCTCCCATTGAAGATCCGCCGGCAAACGAAGGAAATTCCTCCGCCACGGTAAGCCATACTGCCCATATCCCATAACACAAACCTCCTCCCGGATCACAATACCATACGATGCGCCTCCTATCAGGGAACAACTTCTGATATGGGGCGCGCCCTGTTTTATCCTTTTTTTCATTTCCCTCAAAAATCTCTTGACAAATTTCCCGTTTCATTTAAAGATAGTATCTGGATGTTTTCTTATTGAAATTTCCGGCATATATTAAAAAAGTGTCGCCACCCATTCACTTGGCTCGCGCATTGTCCTATTGCATAAAAAAGCCGGGGCAGCCGCCCCGCTATTATATAATAAAAAAAGAATGAGGTTATTATGTCTTACGAAGAATACACCACCGCCTTAAAGGCGGGCCAAAAAGAATACCGTTCCCGCCTGCAGAACGGCGAATACCCCTATCTTCCTATTTTGGACGAAATCCTGTCTTATACAAATGTAGAATATGAGGTCAGTCTCGGTCTCTGCGAAGTGAACATCGAGCAGATCGTGGGCACCAAGACAAAAGGCCGCACCAACGCCTTCGCCCACAACTTTATGCCCCTGCTTGGCTCCCACACGGAATTTGCCGCGAAATGGATCGACCTTTGCACCTCCCTGCAGGAGGAAGGCATGCGGGACCCCATCAAGGTCTGCGAGTTCATGAACCGCTTTTACGTGGTGGAGGGCAACAAGCGCGTCAGTGTTCTGAAATACCTGGATGCTTACAGCGTGCCCTGCAACGTGACCCGCGTGGTTCCCAAGCGCACGGACACGAAAGAAAACAGATTATATTATGAATTTCTGGATTTTTACGCGGTAACCGGCGTCAATTATCTTTCCTTCAGCGAGGAGGGCCGCTATGCAAAGCTGTTAAAGCGCATCGGCACCTCCAATGACGAAAAGTGGACGGCAGAGGAACAGATCGAATTCCGCTCCGTGTATACCCGTTTCAGGAAAGCTTTTGAAGCAAAGGGCGGCGGCAAGCTTCCCATTACTGTGGGAGACGCCATGCTGGCGTACATTACCGTATATGGCTATGAGGACTCCAAAAACAAGCTGGCCACCGATATGAAGGCCGATCTCTCCAAAATCTGGGACGAATTCCTTGTACTGACGGAGGAACAGTCCGTAGAGCTTTTAATGGAGCCTCCCAAACCTACCAAAAATACATACAAGAATCTGCTGAACCTGATCCTGCCCGACAACAGCGCACCCTTAAAGATCGCCTTTTTCTTTGAGAAAACACCCAAGGAATCCAGTTGGTCCTACAGCCATGAGTTGGGACGGATGTATCTGGAAAACGTATTTCCCGGGCAGGTAGAGACCGCCGCGTTTTCCAATGTGCTCCCCGGAGAAAACGATCAGGAGATGATGGAGGCGGCAATCAAGGACGGCTACTCCATGATCTTTGCCACCGCGCCTACCATGCTGCCCGCCAGCTTAAAGATCGCGGCCAATTATCCGGATGTGAAGATTCTGAACTGTTCCCTGAATATTTCCCATCCCACCATCCGCACCTATTATGCCCGCATGTATGAAGCCAAATTCCTTGCAGGCGCCATTGCCGGTTCCATGTCCTCCTCCGGGAAGATCGGCTACCTTGCCAACTACCCTATCTTCGGTATGGCGGCCAGCATCAACGCATTTGCCCTCGGCGCACGGATGGTAAACGCCAATGCCCGGATCTATCTTGACTGGACCACTTTAAAAGACCGGAAACCCGAGATCACAAAGGATCCGGACATTCACTATATAATTGATCAGGATATGATCACCCCCGTAAGCGCCTCAAGGCATTTCGGCCTTTACCGGGTAAACGGCGCAAATCCCGACAATCTGGCCATGACCACATGGCACTGGGGTAAGCTTTATGAAAAGATCGTCCGCATCGTGCTGAACGGCACATGGAAAAACGTAGACGCCGGTACCCGCGCCATCAACTACTGGTGGGGCATGTCCGCCGGCGTGGTGGACCTGATCTACTCTCAGGATCTGCCTCACAGCACCAAGCGGCTTGTGGAGCTTTTGAAGAACGATATCTGCTCCGATACCTTTATTCCTTTTTCCGGCGAGCTTTACGATCAGAACGGGGTGTTGATGAACGACAAAGAGAGCAGTCTCGCGCCGGAAGATATCATCACTATGAACTGGCTGTCGGACAACGTGGAGGGCTTCATCCCCTTACTGGGCGAACTGACAGAAGAAGCGCAAGCGGTCACACAGTTTCAAGGGCTGGAGGCTGTGCCTGTGCCTGAAAAATAACCGGATCAAAAGAAAAACTTTGCCGGAAAAACAATCGGAGAAGCGGGAAACGTAAATGAAAGTATTGGTAATTGCAGACCATGAGTCGGAGCTATTATGGGATTATTTTGATAAGAGCCGTCTGGAGGGGATCGACCTGATCCTCTCCTGCGGCGATCTGAAGCCGGAATATCTGTCTTTTCTGGCAACCTTTACCCATGCGCCCATTCTGTATGTGCACGGAAATCATGACGAGCGCTACGACCATAATCCTCCTGACGGATGCATCTGTATCGAAGACAAGATCTACGTGCACAACGGCGTGCGGATCCTTGGCCTTGGCGGCTCAATGCGCTATAAGCCCGGGAAATATCAGTATAACCAGATACAAATGAATATCCGCATCATCCGTCTGTGGTGGAAGCTGCTCTTCCGCCGGGGCTTCGACATTCTGCTGACCCACTCCCCCGCATACGGGATCAACGACGGCGACGACCTGCCTCACCGGGGCTTTAAAGGGTTTGTCCGCCTGTTGGATTATTTTAAGCCGGCCTACTTTGTCCATGGACATGTACACTTAAATTACGGTCTGAAATACCCCCGCCTTTCCACATACAAGGAGACCCAGATCATCAATGCCCATGAAAAATTTGTCATTGAATTTGATGTGATCGAGAAAAAGAAAAAATAATACGCTGCACGCGTTCTTTTTATGCAGCGTTTTTTTGCCGCTGGGGCAGCTGCTTTTTATAAGCTTTTGGCAAGCCAAAGGCTCACCACGACGCCCGCCGCCGTGGCAAGAAGCGCCCCCGGCAGGGTATACCGGGTTTTCTTCACGCCGGCCGCCAAGAAATAAATGCTCATGGTGTAAAATACGGTTTCCGTACAGCTAAGCAGGATAGAA
Source organism: uncultured Lachnospiraceae bacterium (assembly GCA_947625995.1). Lineage (GTDB taxonomy): Bacteria > Bacillota > Clostridia > Lachnospirales > Lachnospiraceae > CANQUC01. The sequence continues at coordinate 2,969 of CANQQN010000080.1, read as the reverse complement.
GCCGCATAGCCGTTGTAAGAATCCGCCCCAAATTCCTTAAAGATATCCAGCACAAGCCCCGTTGCCGCGGAAGAGGACAGAATCCGTACAAAAATCACCGGCACAAGGGCTGCCGGCACATGCAGCGGATCGGTGACGTGCTGCAAAATCTGCGCAAACCAGTCCAGAAACCCGGAGGCCCGCAGGATCCCCACCCCCATCATCAGGCCGATCAGAGTAGGCAGGATCGTTTTCGCCACCGTAAGTCCGTCCTTCGCCCCTTTTGCAAAGCTGTCAAAGACAGGTACTTTGGAGAGCAGGCCAAAGCCAATGATGTAAAAGATCAGAACAGGGATCAGAAAATCCGACAGATACATAAGAAGCTGCATACCGTGAAACACTCCCTTCGGTTTGTTCCATGATATGCAGCTTTTCTGCTTTCTATACTTTAAAAACCTGTCTTACTGAATGGTATATACGCCGTCGCTCTCTGCGGTAATGCTCACGTCAAAGAATGCCTTCATGGCGTCATAGAGATGCTTTGCGTCCTCCACGCCTGCCGTCTCATAAGCAGAATGCATGGCAAGCTGCGCCACGCCGATATCCACGGTGTTCATGGATACCTGTTCCGCGGAAAGATTGCCCAGTGTGGAGCCGCCCAAAATATCGCTGCGGTTTACATACCGCTGGCAGGGCACACCGGCATCCTCGCAGATCTTCAGGAAAATACCCTCAGAAATCCCATCGGTGGTGTATTTCTGCTGGGCGTTGAATTTCACCAGCACGCCGCCGTTCACATAAGGACGGTTGGTGGGGCAAGCCTTGTCCGCATAGTTGGGGTGCACCGCATGGCCATTGTCCGCGGAAACCATAAAGCTGGACGCCAGCATTCGCAGCATGGCGCTCTCGTCCTTGCCGATAGCCTTGCAGATGCGCAGCATCACGTCGTGCATGAACGTGGACTTTGCACCCTGCTTCGTGCCGCTGCCAACCTCCTCATTGTCAAACACACAGCACATTCGGACAGATTTCGTCTCTTTGGAATCCATCAGCGCCTTCATGCCTGTGTAGGCGCACTGCAGATCGTCAATCCTCTGGGAGCAGAAAAATTCATTGTCCCGGCCAAGCACAGTCCCCTTGATACGGGTGTAAGTGAACAGATCCGTGCCGATAATGTCCTCCGCCTTTACATCAATGCTGTCCGCCACGATCTCCAAAAAGCTCTTGCCCTTTTCTCCGCCGGTAAACAGCGGCAGCAACTCCTTCTGAATATTGAACTTGTAGCCGTCGTTGACACTCCTGTTCATGTGAATGGCAAGACTGGGGATCACCAACAGATCCCGGTCAATATTCACCAGCTTCATCTCAATGCCTTTTTTTGTTTTTACCGCCACTCTTCCGGCAACGGACAGGGGACGGTCAAACCATGTGGACATGATCAGCCCGCCATACTGCTCCACATTGAGCTTTACATAGTGATCCTCTACGCGGATCTCTGCGTTGGGCTTGATCTTCAGCCCCGGTGAATCACTGTGGGCCGCCACCACCGCGAAAGCCGCAGGGTCCTTGGGCACACAGAAAGCGATCACCGCGGAGCCGTTTCTGGTGACATAATATTTGCCGCCGGCTTCGATCTTCCAGTCCTCCGTCTCCTGAAGCTCCGAAAAGCCGCCCTCAGCCAACATTTTTTTGAGATTATCCACTGCTATGAAATTTACCGGGCTTTTATCCAAAAAACCGATGACTTCCTTTACAAAATTCAAACTTTTACTCATACCGCTCCTCCTTCTCTTATTTCTTGAAATTGGTCTTCTTTGCGATGGTAGGCAGGATCAGAATCCCATGGCTGTACGCGCCGTATTTCCGCTGCTTAGCCCGACACTTCCCCTACATCCGGTAATTTATCAGTAATGACTATATTTGCTTCATAATTTTTTCTTCTCTATAATTCTTACTATCATTTTGCTGTGGACGGTAAGGTGCTAAAATAGTAGAAATAATAATATCCAAAGGCTTATGTACTAACAGTATCTTAATGCTCCAAGAAAGTATTTTCTTCCCTGATAAATCAAATGAATGTACAATTGACATGACTTCAGATCTGTGCAATGACGCCCAGCTTAAATCAGGCAGCATATAGACAATTCTAGAAATTAATAATATATGTATCGTTTGATCGGCTAAAAGTATCCTCAGTTCCTTTTTTCATTCTGCCGCACCATCTCATTTGCACTTCTTGCATTGTAATATCCCGGTCCATCTGCTCCCAATGCCACCTCTGTAAGTATAATACATCCTTTTGTACGAATAACCAAGAAAAATTCCTTCTATCGGTTGTAATTTTATTTTATTCATAAAAAAATATAGAATCAATAATTTTTTAAATTATTCATTACTTTCCAACATCAGCCTATCAAAACCACTCTCATAAATTTGATCTTGTATTACACGATATTTTTCAAATTCCGTTTCCGCATGATCTTTTGCAATTTCCATTGAAATTTTTCCCGTATTCTTAATATATTTCTGTCATCAGCAAGCAAAAATCTATCTATGCGATTTGCCCAATCTTCCATCGTCATCGGAATCTTTTGTCTTACAGTGCTTTCCGCCAAATCTAAGAATGCATTTACCACTCTTCCCAGATCTTCTATCTCTTCTCGGGATAAATAATGTAAGTTCTCTGGTATTTTCCCTATCCATTGTATTTATTAATTATCATCTGCTTTTTTAACATTTATATCATACTATCACGATCCATTTTAAATTTCCATATAATATCAATCCGGTCTGCCCCATTTACTTTAATTCTTTCAATCAGCTTATCCACCAATTCCTTCTGATACTCCAAAAATATCTACCCAGCGTTTTTTCACACAAGTTGTATTTTAAAACACCCAAAATGCGAGATTCTATTTTCTCCGCTTTTTACTCATAATTTTACAAAATACCACCGCCACCGCCGTGCTGGCCGCCGTTGCCACAATGGA
>CANQQN010000079.1 GCA_947625995.1 uncultured Lachnospiraceae bacterium | reverse complement strand
AATATCCGCGGAAAGGAATGGATAAAAGAATGAAATATGCAACACTTTCAAACGGAGTAAAGATGCCAATGTTAGGTTACGGTGTGTATCAGGTGACGGCAGACGAATGTGAACGGTGCGTGCTGGACGCGCTGGAAGTCGGCTACCGGTCTATTGATACGGCGCAGAGCTATTTTAATGAGGAACAGGTTGGCTCTGCCATCAAAAAATCCGCCGTATCACGGGAGGATATCTTTCTTACCAGCAAGGTGTGGGTAGAGCATTATGGATATGAGGAATGCCGCAAGTCCGTGGAGGAATCCCTGCGAAAGCTTCAGACAGATTATATTGATTTGATGCTGCTGCATCAGCCATTTTCCGATTATTACGGTGCATACCGGGCGCTGGAAGATTTGTATGAGGAGGGGAAGCTGCGCGCCATCGGCATCTCCAACTTTTACCCGGATCGTATGGTGGATATCGCCAGTTTTTCCCGTATCCGTCCCATGGTGAACCAGGTGGAGACCCATGTTCTGAACCAGCAGATAGAAGCAAAACAATGGATGGATAAATACGGCGTGCAGATCGAGGCGTGGGCGCCCTTTGGGGAAGGCCGGGGCGGCCTGTTTGAAAATGAGATTTTAAAGACGATCGGCGCACAGTATGAAAAAACCGCCGCTCAAGTGATGCTGCGCTGGAATATCCAGCGGGGCGTGGTCGTATTGCCGAAATCCACCCATAAAGAGCGGATGGTCCAGAATCTGGATGTATTTGACTTTACCCTTTCTGATGAGGATATGGCTGAAATTGCAACTCTTGATACTGCCACAAGTTCCTTCTTCTCCCATTATGATCCAAATATGGTGGAGTGGTTTGTAAATATGGTGGAGGAAAGAAAGCATCAACACGACAGCTCGAAAGAAAAAAAGAACTGGTAGTTTTGTGAAATAATAGAAGTAGCGCTTGTAGAGACGACGGTTCCTGGCTGGGATTCTTATGATACCGTGTTTGTTGGGTATCCGATCTGGTGGGGCATTGCCGCATGGCCGGTGAACGGGTTCGTTTCGGCAAATGATTTTACCGGAAAAACCGTGATCCCGTTCTGCACATCCGCAAGCTCCGGTATCGGTGAGAGCGGAACGCTTCTGGAGGAACTTGCAGGAACAGGGAATTGGCTTGAGGGTATGCGTTTCCGGTCAAACGCTTCTGAAGAAACCGTACAGGAGTGGGTCAGAAGTCTTGCTGTCAGATAAGACCAGAAAAGGAGATAGGTTTATGAAAGAAAAAAGTTATAGTCATGCGGTAAAAAACCTGACGCTTTCCGCCATGTTTATCGCGATCGGCATCGTGCTTCCGTTTTTTACGGGGCAGATCCAGCAGATCGGCAGTATGCTGCTGCCTATGCACATCCCGGTATTTTTGTGCGGGCTGATCTGCGGCTGGCAGTACGGCGCCGCGGTGGGTCTTGTTTTGCCGGCGCTGCGGTCCTTTTTATTCGGCATGCCGCCGCTTTATCCAAACGCTGTGGCAATGTCGGCGGAGCTGCTTACATACGGGCTTGTGGCGGGGCTTTTGTATTCCCGCTCCCGTTGGCAGTGTGTGATCGCGCTGTACCGGTCCCTGATCGCGGCCATGATCGCCGGACGGGTGGTATGGGGCATTACTGAAGTGATCCTGCTTGGCATCGGCGGCAATGTTTTTACATGGGAAGCGTTTGTGGCAGGCGCCCTGCTGAATTCGATCCACGGAATCATCCTGCAGCTGGTTCTGATCCCTGCGGTGATGGTCGCACTGAACCGGACAGGACTTGTGAGATTTTACAGAGAAAACAGAAAGGCGCAGACTTCCGATGCAAACTGACATGACCGGGATCGTGCAAAAGATCATGAAAAGGATCGGTCTGATTCAGAAGAAAAAAGAGAAGATTCTGATCGCCATTGACGGCCGGTGCGCTTCCGGAAAGACAACGCTTGCAAAAATGCTGGGCAGCTGTATGGACTGTACCATTTTCCACATGGACGATTATTTTCTGCGTCCGGGCCAGCGGACAAAAGAGAGGCTTTCAAAGCCGGGCGGCAACGTAGATCATGAACGGTTCCGGGAGGAGATCCTGCAGCCGCTCAGACAGGGGAATTGTGTCATTTCATACAGGCCTTATGACTGTCATATGCAGATGCTGCTGCCGCCGGTCACGGTAAACGCGGCGCAGATCGTGATCGTGGAGGGCTCCTATAGCTGTCATCCCGCGCTGTGGCAGTATTATGACCTGCATGTTTTTCTGACTGTCGATCCCCAAAAGCAGCTTTCACGGATCGCAGAGAGAAACAGCGGTTCCCTGCAGGCGTTCACGGGGCAGTGGATCCCGCTGGAGGAAACGTATTTTCAGGCGGCGGAGATTCAAAAGCATTGCGAACTGTGTTTTGAAACATAATAGAATGGAAAAGGATGGTGAACAGGTTGTATAATCCCCAGCTTGAAACATTTATCCGGGTGGCGGACGCGGGCAGCTTCAACAAAGCGGCAGACGAGCTTTACATTACGCCGACGGCCATCATCAAGCAGATCAATTCTCTGGAAGCCGAGCTTGACGTTACCCTGTTCACACGCACCCACAGAGGGCTTGTTCTGACGAAGGCAGGACAGTCCCTTTATAAAGACGCAAAATACATGATCGAGTACAGCCATAAAGCAATCGCACGGGCAAAGGCCGCTATGCGGGATGAGACAAGCGTTGTCCGGATCGGCACTTCGCCCATGACGCCGGCCCAGCTTCTCACCGATCTCTGGCCACAGATCCATAAGTATTGTTCGGATATCAGCTTTCAGCTTGTGCCATTTGAGAATACGCCGGAAAATGCCAGAGAGATCTTAAGAAACCTTGGCGGACACATCGATGTTGTTGCCGGTGTATTTGATGAAACCCTTCTGAATCTGCGGGAATGCGCCGGATTTGTACTGACAAGGGAACCGATCTGCTGCGCAGTTTCCATTTATCACCCACTGGCGCAGAAGGACAGGCTGACCGTGGAGGATCTGTACGGAGAAAATCTGATGATCATTCACCGCGGCTGGAGCCGTTATATGGACGAGGTGCGGGACGAGCTTTCGGGAAACCATTTGCCTATCCATATTGTCGATTTTGATTTCTATGATGTGGAAATCTTTAACCAGTGCGAGCGGCAGAAAAATGTGATGCTGGTCATTGAAAAATGGGCCTGCGTCCATCCGATGATGAAGGTCATCCCCGTGGCATGGGACTATGAGATCCCCTTTGGCATTCTGCATTCGCCGAAGCCGTCAAAAATGCTGGAACGATTTCTGGAGGCCGTCCGGCTGGCTGCCGGAAAGCCATGCTTAGAGTTATAACCTTTCGGTATATACTGCTGTACCAATCGAGACTTCTCAGGAAGTCTCAATTTTTTTATAATCATTTTAAGGATGTGATATGCCTGATGGAAGAAGCAATCAATAAAGTGTAAGCAATCAAATAATAAAAACATGAAAAAGGAGATTAGATGGTTTTATATCAGCAAATGATTTTACCGAAAAAACCGTGATCCCGTTCTGCACATCCTCAAGCTCCGGGCTGGGTCAAAGCGGCGAACTTTTGAAAGAAGCCGCGGGCACAGGAAACTGGCTGGAAGGGGAACGATTCCAGTCACACGCTTCAGAAGAAACCGTGCAGGAATGGGTTGACGGTCTTGAATGATGATCGGTAAAAATAAAAAATGAGTAAAGAGAGGTAATTGATATGAGAAATCAGGCTTATGTGACTCTTAACAACGGTGTGCAGATGCCGCTGGTCGGTATCGGAACGTTTATGCTTTCACCGGATGAAGCGGAGGCATCCTGCCTTTCGGCGCTGAAAGACGGCTATCGTCTCATTGACACGGCAAACGCTTATATGAATGAGAAGGCGGTGGGCCGCGCCATGAAGAAATCCGGCGTTCCAAGGGAAGAGATCTTTCTGGAGACGAAGCTCTGGCCGTCTTTCTATGAGCAGCCGGATGCGGTAGAAGAAACGCTTGAGAGGCTTGACACCGACTATATTGATCTGCTTTTGCTCCATCAGCCTGCAGGCAATTACATTGCCGGTTACCGCCAGATGGAGTCGGCATATCAGGCAGGCAAGGTGAAAGCCATTGGTCTTTCCAATTTTAGTGAAGAACAGATTCGGGAGATCCTTGCTGTCTGCAAGGTAAAGCCTGCGATCCTGCAGACAGAGGTTCATCCGTATTCACAGGAAAAGGAACTGAAAGTGTTTCTCGCGAAAGAAGGAATCATCATTCAGGCGTGGTATCCGTTAGGGCATGGCGACAAAACCCTCATTCAGGAGCATACATTTACACGGCTGGCAGAAAAGTATGGAAAGAGCAATGCGCAGATCATTCTGCGCTGGCATACACAGGCCGGTAATATCGTGATTCCCGGATCGAAGAATCCCGTTCATATTCACGCCAATTTTGATATTTTTGATTTTGCCCTGACAAATGAAGAAATGGAACAGATCGCTGCTCTTAATAAAGACGTGCGGTATTATCACAGCACGCCGGAAATGCTGGAGGCGTATGTAAAGATGGTGCCTCCTGTAAGCGAACAGAAATAAAAAAGCGGGGAAAGCCATGAAAAAAAGGATCCTATGTCTTATGACCGTAATGGCAGGTATTTTGTGTGCCTGTTCGAGTGTAAATAAAGTCTCTGAAGCAAAGAACCGGCAAGTGATATATGGAGATGTTGATCAAGATGGTGATGTGACGGCGGACGACGCGCTGGCGGTTTTAAAGCATGTGGTGAAGCTGACAACGATACAAGAAGGGCTGTCCTGTCAGATTGCCGATATGGACGGAGACGGGGAACTGGCCGCGTTGGATGCGCTGGAGATATTAAAGACGGTTGTAAAGCTGATACCGCCGCGGGTGTGCAAAGAAACAGGCGGTACGGAATCTCCCATAGGAACGGAGACGCCGCCTGCCCAAAATGATAACGAAATCCCGGAGGAACTGAAAACGATCCCGGAGACCTATTTTTCTCCCGCGGACAGACAGGGCACGTTAGTTGATCTGTATTATGATACTTATGAATCCTTTTCCTATGAAGAAAAGACGCAGCCCCTGCAAAAACACGCGGTTGTCTATCTGCCGGATGGGTATGATGAGACAAAGCAGTATAATACTTTTTATCTGATGCATGGCGGTTGGGGAAATGAAAACCAGACCCTTGGCGCGCCTGATCATCCATCCGGTTTCAAGAATGTCATTGACAATGCCATTGCGAACGGGGATTTTGACCCGCTTATTATCGTCTGCCCTACTTACAACAATACTTCGCCTGAGGACAGCGCCAGTTTCAGCTTAGCTCTGCAGCTGAACAGAAATTATCACAATGAACTGGTGAACGACCTGATGCCGGCGGTGGAAGGAAAATACAGTACCTATGCACAGGATACGACGCCCGAAGCGCTGGCTGCATCCAGAGATCACAGAGGATTCGGCGGTTTTTCCATGGGTTCTGTGGCGACGTGGAGAACGTTTCAGAACTGTCTGGATTATTTTCATTATTTTTTACCCATGAGCTGCGGGACATCGCTTGATGACGAGACGATATTTAAGGCAGCAGAAGAGTATAGCCAAAACGAGTATTTTGTGTGGGTCATGACCGGAACCAATGACTTTGCATACAGTTATGAAAATGACAGGGTAGAGAAGATGCGAAGCTCAGACTATTTCACAGAAGGAAATACAGAGCAGGAGGGCAATTTTGCGTATCGCGTCAAAGAAGGCTACGACCATGGAGGAACCGCTTCTATGGAATACACATATAACGGACTCTGCTGGTTCTGGAAAAGGGGACGGGCGGATCAGAATACAGATTCATCATATACCGCCGACACAAAAATATCGGATGTGATAAACGATCCGGTTTTCGGGAATTATGGCCGGCTGATATTCCCTGTTGATACCGGTTATTACAGCGGCGACAGGCTGGAAAATCTCCGGCTGACGTGGTACAATAACATTGATCCGAACAAAACCGTGGAAATCTGTAATTATCTGAAAGAACATGCCGCCGCTGGAGAGACGATCTTTTATGATATTTATACGGAAGAAGAAAAAGCGGCTGACCCGGACAAGAAAGATACGGGATTGTTTTTCTTCAAAGGAGAACCCGGTAAAAAATTTGCCGTATGCAATGCCGGCGGCGGGTTCGCCTATGTGGGGGCCATGCATGACAGCTTTCCCCATGCGCTGGAGCTTTCCAAAATGGGTTACAACGCTTTTGCGCTGATCTATCGGCCGGGGGCGCAGACAGCCTGTGAGGATCTGGCGAGAGCCATCAGTTTTATTTATGAACACGCAGAAGAACTGGAAGTAGATACGGCGTGTTATTCGCTGTGGGGCGGCAGTGCCGGCGCGCGAATGGCGGCGTATCTGGGTACATATGGCCCCGCCTATTTTGGCGGAGACGACCTGCCCCGTCCGGGAACCGTAGTCATGCAGTATACAGGCCACAGCGAGTACAGCAAGGACGATCCGCCTACTTATGTATGCGTGGGCACCAATGACGGGATTGCGGATTGGAGAACAATGGAGCGGAGGATCCAGGCGCTTGATGATCTTGGTATCCCGACAGAATTTCATGTTTATGAAGGATTAAGCCACGGATTCGGTCTGGGTACAGGTACTGCTGCGGAGGGCTGGATCAATGACGCGGCAGCCTTCTGGGAAAAACAGCAGACGAGCGGATCATAAACGAGCAGTTTTAGATAAACTGAAAAAACAGAAATAAGATAGAAAAAGATTTTGAAGAATCTTGAAAATGACGGGAGGAAGATAGGATGCGATTGAAGGAGTTTTTTGCAAAAAAGTGCAGGCAGTCTAAGGGTGTAAAGGCGCTCTTTGTTCTGTGTTTTGCGGCGCTGGTCGTTGGAAGCGTCGGCGTGATCGCCTACAGCGCGCAGGATACGACGGACCTTTGCTACGGCGATGTTGACCAAAACGGTACAGTGTCAACAGATGACGCACTGACGGTATTAAAACATGTGGTAAAGCTGACAACGATACAAGAGGGATTGTCCTATCAGCTTGCGGATATGGATGGAGACGGAGAACTGACTGCAACGGACGCGCTGGAGATCTTAAAGACGGTGGTGAAGCTGGTGCCGGAGAGAGTGTATGAAGGGTCAGCCACGGAAGCGCCTCCTGCGACGACGGAGAATCCGGCTGAGACAGCCGTGCCTGATGAAACAGCATCTCCGGTAGAAACAGCTATACCCGATGAAACAGTGTCACCGACTGAGACAAATGTGCCGGATGAAACAGAAGCACCGACAGAGACAGCATCTCCGGCAGAGACAAACGCACCGGAAGAAACACAGGCGCCTTCCGATGATTCGGTGGTTTATATGACCTCGGACATCACGCCGGAGGGGCTGATGGCAGTTTACAATGCATTGAACTGGTCGCCCACAGGAAAAGTCGCGGTAAAAATCTCTACAGGCGAGCCGCCTGCCAGCAATTATCTGCGGCCTGAACTGATCAAAGATCTGGTGCAGTCGGTAAAGGGCACCATCGTGGAATGTAATACGGCTTACGGCGGTTCCCGGGCAGAAACTGCCATGCATATGCAGGTGGCGAAGGATCACGGGTTTACTGAGATCGCGGATGTGGATATTCTGGATGCGGACGGTTCCATGCAGCTGAAGGTTGACGGCGGAAGCTATCTGCAGACCAACTATGTAGGCTCTCATTTTGACGATTATGATTCTTACGTTGTATTGTCTCATTTCAAGGGACATGCCATGGCAGGCTTTGGCGGCGCCATCAAAAATATTTCCATCGGGCTTGGCTCCAAAGAGGGCAAATGCCTGATCCATACCGGCGGCAGAAGCCATACAAGTCCATGGGGCGGCAATCAGACCGCTTTTACAGAATCTATGGCGGAAGCCGGAAAGTCCGTATCTGATTATCTTGGGAACGGGGAGCGGATCATCTATATCAATGTTCTGAATAATATTTCCATTGACTGTGACTGTGACGGCAACCCTGCTAAGCCCGATATTCATGATATCGGCATTCTGGCTTCTACAGATCCGGTCGCCATCGATCAGGCGTCCATTGATCTGTGTTTCGCGACAGAAGGCAGTGATTCTCTGAAGCGGCGTGTACAGAATCAGAACGGGCTTCACACGCTGGAGCATGCGGAGGAGATCTCTCTTGGCAGCAGGACTTACGATTTGGTGAAGATTGATGAGTGAAATTTTTGAAG
>CANQQN010000078.1 GCA_947625995.1 uncultured Lachnospiraceae bacterium | reverse complement strand
TCATGTTTTTTATCCAGCTTTTTTTTCAGTTCTCTCAGGGTCTCGGACATTTCCGCGGCAGTCACCGGCTTCAACAGATATTCCTCTACTTTGTACTTTACCGCCTGCTTCGCAAAACTAAAATCGTCATACCCGCTTAAGATCAGCACGTCTGTGGCGGGATGGTTCTCATATATGTATTTACTCAGTTCCATTCCGTCCATAAAAGGCATACAAATATCCGTGATCACCAGATCCACCCGTTCCTTTTGAAGGACAGACACCGCTTCTTTTCCGTTCTCACAGACAGCTATAAGATCATAGCCCAGTCTGTTCCACGGAATACTGTTTTTCATAGCTTCTCTGATCAGTACCTCGTCATCTACCAAAACCACCCGATACATCATCATTTCACCCTCTTATCTGCAAAGGAGGGTGTCCCCATACGGAGACACCCTCACTGTTATTACAGATCACTTTTTGTACATAGGTCCGTACGTAGCGCAGGCCCTGTAATCCTGACCTTCCTTATCCATACCGAACGCATTCCATGCCGCAGGCCTGAAGATCTTCTCCTCGGGAACATTGTGCATGCACACCGGGATGCGCAGCATAGAGCACATGGTGATCAGATCCGCGCCGATGTGGCCGTAGCTGATAGCGCCATGGTTTGCGCCCCAGTTGTTCATCACTTCGTAAGCGGTCTTGAAGGGTCCTTCCTTGCCGTCGCATCTGGGAGCGAACCAAGTGCAGGGCCATGTATAGTCTGTTCTCTTCCAAAGAACGTCCGTCACCTCATCGGGCAGCGCAATGGTCCATCCCTCAGCGATCTGCAGCACGGGACCAAGGCCCTTGATGATATTCAGACGGATCATGGTGCAGGGCATCTCTGCCTTGGTCACAAATCTGGAAGAATAACCGCCGCCGCGGAAATATCCCTGATCGGCCGCGTTCCATGTGGTAGCCGCAAGCATCGCCTTCTGATCCTCTTCCGTCACCTCATACCAAGGCTTCATCACCGGATTGCCGTCGGCGTCCTTGGAAACGCCGCTTGCGTCCAGACAGGCGGCGCCGGAATTGATCAGGTGAATAAACCCGTTGGCTTCCTTTGCCTTGCCCTCAAGCTCATAGCCCGTCACACGCTTCACAGCTTCGCCGCTCCAATATGTACGAACATCCGCAAAGATCTGTCCCCGATTGGTGAGCAGCTTCATCAGCAGCATACCCATCCCATTCAGGGTGTCGTTTTCTGTGGCAAGGATATACGGCTCCCTTGCGCCGTTCCAGTCAAATGTGGTGTTCAACAGCGCCTCTGCAAAGTCGCAGTTGGGATAGAAATCCGTCCACTGTCTCTGTCCCTGAAAACCTGCGGCAATGGCATTGTGGCCCACCATTTCTTCTTCTCTTCCCTCGGGAAGGTTGGGATTGCCGTTCATCAGATCCTTGATGATGCACATCATCTTCACAACAAATTCCCAGTCCGCTTCCTTCTGCTCAGGGGTTTTCTGCGCTTCCACGGGATTCTTGTCAAAGCCCTCGGGACAATTCGCCTTGGTCCACGCAAGCGCCTTCTGGAATTCTGCTTCGTCATAGATGCCCTCTGTCATGCGGCGGATGATCTCCACCTCGTCAACAGACTCCACACGCATACCGAAATAATCCTCGATCACATCGGGGTTGATGGTGGAACCTGCAATACCCATACAGATGGAACCGATCTGCAGATAGGATTTGCCTCTCATGGTAGCCACCGCCACCGCGGCACGTCCGAATCGAAGCAGCTTTTCTTTCACATCCTCGGGGATCACCGTATCGTCGGCATCCTGTACGTCATGACCGTAAATACCGAATGCGGGAAGCCCTTTCTGGGCATGTCCTGCAAGAACCGCAGCCAGATACACCGCGCCGGGACGCTCCGTCGCGTTCAAGCCCCAAACGCCCTTAATGGTAGTAGGATCCATGTCCATGGTCTCTGAACCGTAACACCAGCAAGGGGTCACAGACAGGGTAATGGAAACGCCCTCTCTCTGGAACTTGTCCGCGCAGGCCGCTGCCTCCGCCACACGTCCGATGGTGGTGTCCGCAATAACGACCTTTACCGGCTCGCCGTTTGTGTACTTCAGATTGGAAGTAAACAGGTCCGCGGCCGCCTTTGCCATATTCATGGTCTGGTCTTCCAGAGACTCTCTTACTTTCAGCATACCCCTGCGGGCGTCAATGATCGGCCTGATGCCGATAACAGGGTACTGTCCGATTAATCTGCTCTTTGCCATTTGTTAAAACCTCCCTATAATTTTTTTATTTTTATGTGTACATTATACACTTGTAACAAAGGTATTTCTAGTGGTATAATAGCAAAAAATATAACAATATTCACATTTCACTTTATCTTTTTTGAGAAACGGGGCACTTTTTATGAAATATGCGGACTATCAGGAAAACAGGCAGCGGGGCACCTACGCCTTTCCCATCGAATTTCATCATGTGGACGCCACCCATCCCCAGTATTTTATGCCTATCCACTGGCACATGGAATATGAACTAATCCGGATCCTGAAGGGACGTTTTCTGATCTCTCTGGATGAGCGGGAGTTTGCGGCAAACAGCGGCGATACCGTTTTCCTGCGGGCCGGCGCCGTACACACAGGCGTGCCGGAGGACTGCGTATATGAATGCGCGGTCTTTGACCTGTCCGCCCTGACCAAAAACAACCCCGTCTGCCGTCAGGAGATCAACCTGATCCTGAATAATTCCATTACGGTGTTTGACCACTTCACGGAACACAATGCAGATCTCCATAAAACCGTATGGAAACTGTTTGACGCTCTCTCCACCCGTGAGGATGGCTATATGCTCATTACCCTTGGCGCGCTGTATGAATTTTTCGGCTGTCTCTTCGCCTCTCACCTCTACGCCAGTGAAGAGATGCAGACGCCCCGGGTCCACAGGCGTATCCTTCAGTTAAAGAAAGTGCTGGCTTACATTGAGGAAAACTATGATTCCGTGATCACGCTGGAGGACCTGTCCCGGATCGCCGGGATGTCTCCCAAATATTTCTGCCGCTATTTTCAGGAACTGACCCACCGCTCGCCCATAGATTATGTAAACTATCACAGGATCGAGCAAGCTTGCAGGCTGCTGCTCTCCTCAGACTTAAGCATTACGGACATCAGCATCTCCTGCGGCTTTAACGACCCCAGCTACTTCATCAAAACATTTAAGCGGTATAAAGGGATCACACCCAAGCATTTCGGAGACAGCCACTAAAAAGCGCCGCCGACAAACTTGTCAGCAGCGCGTAACGATCATTCACTCAATTCTTAAAGCTGTGAATCGGCGCAGGAATCCTGCCGCCGCGATTTACAAAGGCTTCACAGGAAAAAGGATTCACCGGCATAATGGGAGCATGGCCCAAAAGTCCGCCAAACTCCACCGTCTCGCCTACGTCCTTTCCAATCACAGGGATCACACGCACCGCCGTGGTCTTCTGATTCACCATACCGATAGCCATCTCGTCTGCAATGATACCGGAGATCGTGGAAGCAGGGGTGCTTCCGGGAATGGCAATCATATCCAGTCCTACGGAGCAGACGCAGGTCATCGCCTCCAGCTTTTCCAAAGAAAGGGCGCCGGCCGTTACCGCGTCGATCATACCCTGATCCTCGCTGACCGGAATGAACGCGCCGCTCAAGCCTCCCACATAGGAGGACGCCATAACGCCGCCCTTCTTCACCTGATCGTTCAAAAGGGCAAGCGCCGCCGTGGTGCCGGGAGCGCCGGCGTATTCCAGACCAATCTCTGTCAGAATATCCGCTACACTGTCGCCTACAGCCGGTGTAGGAGCCAGAGACAGATCGATGATGCCAAAGGGGATTCCAAGCCGTCTGGAAGCTTCCTGCGCCACCAGTTGTCCCACTCTCGTGATCTTAAAAGCCGTCTTTTTCACCGTCTCACAGAGCACTTCAAAATTCTCTCCCCGGATATGGGAAAGCGCCTCCTTCACCACGCCCGGCCCGCTGACACCCACGTTTATGATGGCGTCCGCTTCCGTTACACCGTGAAAGGCCCCCGCCATAAAGGGATTGTCGTCCGGAGCGTTACAGAACACCACCAGCTTTGCGCAGCCAAGAGAATCTCTCTCCTTCGTCTTTTGGGCGGTCTCCTTCACGATCTCCCCGAGAAGCTTCACGGCGTCCATGTTTATGCCGCATTTGGTAGAGCCTACGTTGACGGAACTGCACACATATTCCGTGCAGGAAAGCGCCATGGGAACAGACCGAATCAGATTTTCATCGGCAGTGGTCATGCCTTTGGAGACAAGGGCGCTGTAACCGCCGATAAAGTTGACGCCCACTTTTCTGGCCGCGTCATCCAGCGTCTTTGCGATGGTCACAAAGTCCTCCGGACTTTTGCAGGCCGCGGCCCCCACTAGGGAAATCGGCGTCACGGAGATCCGCTTGTTGACAATGGGAATCCCGTACTCCAGTTCGATCTCTCTGCCTACCGCCACCAGATCCTTTGCGGTTGCCGTAATCTTGTCATAGATTTTCTGATTGCAGGCGGACAGATCCGCGTCGCAGCAGTCCAACAGACTGACGCCCATGGTGATGGTACGCACATCCAGATTCTCCTGCTCGATCATCTTGTTTGTCTCATTTACCTCGAAAATATTGATCATGGTCCTGTTATCCTTTCTTGTTCCTCTTTAAAGCCTGTGCATCTTATCAAAAATATCCTCATGCTGGCAAAGGATCTTCACCCCGATCTCCTCGCCGATCTGAGAAAGCTCCGATGAGATCTGGGCAAAAGGCTTAATGGACGCGTTCATATCCACGATCATCATCATATTGAAATATTCCTGTACGATAGTCTGGGAAATATCCAGAATATTGATCTTATTATTGGCAAGATAAGTACATACCTTCGCGATAATACCTACAGTATCTTTTCCCACTACGGTGATTACGGTTTTCTTCATGTTTTCCTCCTAAAATATCATCTTATTTTTTCACCATCAGATTTCGATCATATCCGAGCGGCGGTTTCTGTGGGCGACCTTAATCTCCGGCCTTGGGCAGCCCTTCTCCTCGGCCGTATGCTCCATCTCCTGCCGCACTGTCTCATACGCGATCTCTTCCATGTTGTTTTCCTGACTGATATGTCCCAGCATCGCATATTTCAGATTATCGTGGAGCAGTTCTCCCAGAAGCTGCGCGGAAGCATCGTTTGACAAATGCCCAACGGCGCTGAGAATCCGCTGCTTCAGATAATAAGGATAGCTTCCCACCTGAAGCATCCGCACATCGTGGTTTGCTTCCAGCAAAATGGCGTCCAGCCCCCGGAAGCTGTCTACGATATATTCGTCGTAGGTCCCCAGATCCGTCAGGATTCCCGCCTGCTTTCCCTCGCACTGCATTTTATAAGCCACAGGGTCCGCCGCGTCATGGGAGATTCCAACCGGCTGCACCATGATATCTCCCACGCGGAAGGAACAGTCCTTCTCAACGGAACAGAACAGATCCTCGTTTATTTCTCCCAGTCCCTTAACCTGCCGGATGCAGTCGATGGTTTTTCCCGTCGCATATATGGGGACTCCGTACTTTCTGGCAAACACGCCCAGCCCCCTGATGTGGTCGGAATGCTCATGGGTGACCAGTATCCCATTCAAAAGCGCCGGGTCTTCTCCAATCTCTTCCATTTCGGTTTCCAGCCTTTTCTTGGTAATCCCAAGATCCACCAGAATTTTCGTAGTGTCAGAGCAGACAAGGGTACAATTACCACTGCTGCTGCTTGCAATATTACATAACTTCATAGCTTTATTCACTCTCTGTCAAAAGTTTCCTCATTTGCAGGTCGATCTGTTTCTGGGTATCCGCAAAATCCCCGCTGTTGTCAATGCGCACCTGACAGCGGGCCAGAAACGCTTCTCTGGAAAGCTGATTTTTGAACATGCTTTCAGCCCTCTCTCTTGTATAGCCTCTGGACGCCTCCAAACGGCTGATCCGGATCTCATCCGCCGTATCAATATACCACACTTCTTCGCAAAATGCATCATATTTTGCTTCAAAAAACAGCGCAGCTTCCACAAACAGCCATCTGCAGCCTTCTTTTTTCGCGTTTTCCATATCATTTATGATCCGCCGCTTCACAGCCGGATGCACAATAGAATTCAACAGCTTCAGTTCTGTCTCGTCATTGAATACGATCTGTGCCAGCGCTGCCCGGTCAAGGCTTCCGTCCTCTGACAATATGGTTTCGCCAAACGCGGCCACAATGTCAAGAAATACTTGCTGTCCCTTTTCCTGTAAGGCTTTTGCAACCAGATCCGCCTGTATGACCTTTGCGCGGTATTTTTCCTGTACATAAGCCAGCACGGCAGTTTTCCCGCTGCCGGCGCCGCCGGTGATCCCGATCACATGCATACGATTATCCTTTGCTCTTTTCGCTGCTATTTTGTCTCATACCAGCTGCCGCCTGTATTAACGTCCACGACCAGCGGTACCAAAAGCTCTGCGGTGTGCTCCATCTCTTCTTTCAGAATGGCCACCACCCGCTCTTTTTCTTCCTCCCATGCCTCAATGAGCAGTTCGTCGTGAACCTGAAGGATCAGTCTGGATCTCATCTTTTCCCTGCGGAGCCTGTCGTCCACCCGCAGCATGGCGATCTTGATAATATCCGCCGCCGTTCCCTGAATGGGGGAATTCATAGCGATCCGCTCTCCAAAAGAGCGCTGCATAAAATTGGAGGATGCAAGCTCCGGCACCGGCCTGCGCCTGCCGTATATGGTATAGGAATACCCGGTTTCTTTTGCGTCGGCCACAAGCTGATCCAAAAATCCCTTGATCTTCGGATAGGTCTCAAAATACCGTTCAATGTATTCCTGCGCTTCTTTTCTGGAAATGCTCAGGTCCTGACTGAGCCCGAAGGAACTGATGCCATAAACAATACCAAAATTCACCGCCTTGGCGTTTCGTCTCTGTTGGGGAGTCACCTCGCTTAAGGGTGTGTGAAACACCAGAGACGCGGTGCTCCTGTGGATATCCTCCTCCTGATTATAAGCTTCTATCAGCCGTTCGTCGCCGGACATATGGGCAAGCACCCGAAGCTCGATCTGAGAATAATCCGCATCCACAAACACATAGCCGTCCTCAGGCACAAAAACCTTTCGGATCTGCCTGCCAAGCTCCATGCGCACGGGAATGTTCTGAAGGTTTGGCTCCGCGCTGCTGATCCGTCCCGTTGCTGTAATGGTCTGATGAAAGATCCCGTGGATCCGCCCGTCGGGGCCGATAAAATTCACAAGCCCATCGGCATAGGTGGATCTTAATTTCGTCAACTGTCTGTATTCCAGAATGTCCGCCACCACAGGATACGCAGGAGCCAACTTCTCCAATACGTCCGCCGCCGTAGAATATCCGGTTTTCGTCTTTTTCCCGCCTTTCAGTTTCATTTTGGAAAACAGGATATCCCCCAATTGTTTCGGAGAATTGATGTTAAACTGCTCTTGGGCCTGCTCATATATGGATGCTTCCAGCTTTTGAATCTGCTGCCCTAAAGTTTGGGAATATTCCCGCAGCCGGTCCTCTTTGGCGCGAATACCATAAAGCTCCATACGGAGAAGAAGATCGGACAGAGGAAGCTCTACATCTTTATAAAGATCCCACATGTTTGTTTCCGCCAGCCGGCGGCGAAGGCAGTCTTCCGCCTCGTATACCGTCCGGCTTTCAAGAGCGAGGATTTGTACCAGCGCCTGATACGCGTCTGTATACGCCTTCTCCCATTTCACCTTGCCCAGAAGCTCCTTTGCGGACGGCAAGCTGTCATTTAAAAACTCATTGGAAATATCATCATAGGTGTAACTTGCTTTCAGGGGATTCAAAAGGTACGCTGCCAGATGCACGTCAAAATACGCGGTCCGTTCCCCCTGCGGCGTCTGCTCCTGCCACAGTGCCTCTTTTCCGCACCCGGAAACCGCAAGGGCGCGTTTGAAATCCTTGGCGGAAAAAACCCGGATCTTCCCTGCTGCGCCCACAAGCTTCTCCAGCAGATTTTCAAAGACGCCAGGCAAAAATCCGTTCTTTTCAATAAGATAGACATTCCCGTCCAGATAAATACTGCAGAGAAGGATCTCCCCCCGCAGCGTCTGCCGGTACGCCGCAACGCCAAATGTTTTTCCCTTTGCCAGATGCAGAAGCTCCTCCGCCTGTTTCTGATCTTTTACAGGGATCACCGTATATTCCCGGGACGTTTTTTTTTCGTCCCCGGCAAAACGGGACAGGA
>CANQQN010000077.1 GCA_947625995.1 uncultured Lachnospiraceae bacterium | reverse complement strand
TGTAATTTTTCAGTTTGTAGGATGCCTTGTATTTGTGCGCCCTTTTTTAGGAATTAAAGCGATATTTTTCAATCTATACCACAAACAGCACAGAATGAAAAGACAAAATCTGCAATCATTTCTTGACAGCAGTAGTTATGCCGGAATACATGGGTGGTCAGTTTACTTTCCATCTGTGGCCGCAGTCTTGACATACAGCATATGTTACAGGTTCAGTTTTTTTCTGAGCATCAGTGGGATTACGATAAAAAGATCTAGTATTGTCAACGCCAGTATAATATAAAGGATGATGGTAAGGCATCCTGTTTTCCTTGACTCTGATACTGTCTGATACGATATATTCTGCGAATGACATTTAGGGCATACTGTTGTAGCCATATATGATGACAGGGCGCTTTGCCGCCTTTCTAATCTCTTGTATTTGTTCTTCCGTGGCTTCTTGCCCTTTTCAAAATGTTCTGGTCATAATACGTTTTATAGCCCAAGCTGCTTCATAGCTTCGCTGGAGGATATGAATTCATGGCAATCAGGATCCTCTGCTATTTCATCGAGCATTTTTAAATCCCATTCGTCAGGTTTCACTTCTTCGATATTTTCCCAAGAGCGATCATGAAATTGATTCACGATGAAGTCCCATACAGCAGCGGCATCTACATCGTTCATAATCGTAATTGCACCTAAAATCCTTTCTTTTACTGCACTCATAAGACACCTCCTATTTTTTATAAACCTGTCCACGGTTATCAATCTTTATGATATACAGGATATTGCCAAATTTATCAAAAATGATACGATAATCGCCAACCCTTAAACGATAACCAGATTCGCCTTGCAATTTCTTTATATCACCTAACGGAATGGCATTTATAGCGTTTACAATTCGTTTTCTTGTGACAACATCTTGACGTTTAAGAAATTAAATTGCCTGTTTAGAATATTGTATTTCCAATCTGGCACCTCCCCATATTATTCTGTAATATTATCAGGCACTTTCCCAATAACCTTCCCAATCAAGCGAACATCTTCATCCCGTGGAATATCTTTATATCGCTTGTTTTTTGAAATTAGACCATTCTCTCCAAATTCTTTCAAAAAGCACTCATTGTTAATAGTAAATATCCCCATTTCTCCATAGTTTATATGATCTGTTTTCTTAACGTATAAATCTTCGCCGTCGTGGTAATCCGGTTCCATGCTGTCACCATTTACTCCTATAATAAAGTCTGCTCCTTCCATATATGGGGCTTTTATGGTATCGGTTGGAATGTCATCAAAATAAAACCCAGCACCGGCACAGGTTATTCTTCTCATGTAAGTATATATCCGCATAATAGTTTCTGATTGGTGAAGAACGGTTTCAAGTTTTTTTACTTTGTCGTTTTGTTCTCGTATAGTGTTCGCCCTGACGGTTTCTCTATCCAATACCATGTTTACTGTCTCTTGCCCATAAGTGTCAAGGTCTCGGTATCTTTTTACAAGTTTTTCAAATTCTTCTGGTGTTGCCTTGTCTTTATATGACAATTCTTTCATTTTATCTTGAAAGAGGTAATTTGCATCACAGTTTAAAATATCAAACAAGTCGTATAAAAGAGTGGCTCTAGGAGAGTTTACGTCTGTTTCCCAATTTCCTATTGCCCCTTTGCTTACACCTAGCATTTCAGCAAGTTGGGGCTGCGTGATTCCGATAGCTTCCCTTTTTTCTTTTAATCTGGTGCCAAAACTCATCCTCCACACCTCCGAGATTATATTACTATAAAAACTGAGAAAATCAATATTAAAAATAATAAAACTGAGAAAAAATGTAATCTAAGAATAATTGTAATAATGTTTAGCAAGACAAATAAATACTGAAAAAAGAAAGGAGAAAAGCAGATTGACTATATTTTAAGCTAACAAACCTTTGTCTGTCGGTCTGAAAGTGATAATCGCTCGAAAAGGATTAAAAAATTTGTATGTCGCTGAAAAGGCTGGTTATACGCCACAGGAATTAAGCGATATGCTAAATGGCCGCAAGCTGATGAAAACCTGTGAGTTTGTCGTGCCATATTTTATATGGGCTTACGTTTTTCTATACATTGAATAAAAAATATTGCAATTTTGAAACAGATACAATAGAATATACTTAACAGGACAACCGGAAGGTGAGCCCATTTCACCCGAACCGGCAGAGTATGACAACTATAAGAATAGCCGTTCAATCTTTACCAGAGAGCAAGACGGCTATTTCTTATGAAACAAATTCAGAATTGCGACAAAAAAGACCAGCGGTCAGAATTTTTCGTGGAACATTACAAAAACCAGAATTTTAAATGTCGGCTGTATTTTTTTGACTGCAGAAAATACTGACATTTTGGGTGGTAACAAAAGAGAGACTGCCACGATCCGGACCAGCCTCCTTGCCGGACGATCATACCAAGAAGTGTGTCACTTTTTTGTAAAATCTGGGTATGTTAATATAGCATCTGAATTATTCGGAGGGACCTATGAATCCGGAATTATCGGCAATCGGCCAAGCGGCCCTTGGCACAGGTTTTACATTTTTGATGACGGTTTTCGGCGCGGGCATTGTTTTCTTTTTCAAGGAAAGAGTAATGAATAAAATACAAAGTATCTGTATGGGATTTGCCGGGGGCGTGATGATGGCCGCCCTTGTATGGTCCTTGCTGATCCCTGCGATCGAGTCTGCAAACCAGCAAGATCAGGTGGCGTGGATGGTGGCGACCCTTGGCTTTTTTGCCGGAGGGCTGTTGATCTATTGTCTGGATGTGTTTCTTTCAAAGGTTTCGTTCGGGCAGCAGACTGTTAATGGACTGGTAGGAAAGGAAACGCTTTTGTTCATTCTTGCCGTGACGCTCCACAATATCCCGGAAGGAATGGCGGTGGGCATTGCGTTTGCCATGGCCGGAATGGAGGGCGGATCGGAAATGACGGCCTCGGCTGTCGCTCTTGCCATAGGCATCGGCGTTTAGAATCTGCCGGAGGGGGCTGCCATTGCCCTTCCGCTGAAAAAGGAAGGTATTTCCGGAATGAAGGCTTTTCTCATCGGCGGGCTTTCCGGTATCGTAGAACCCATCTTCGGTATCCTGACTGTTTTGGCTGCCGGGCAGCTTACGTCTTTTATGCCGCTGCTTTTGTCTCTGGCAGCAGGGGCTATGTTCTATGTAGTAGTGGATGAACTGGTGCCGGAAGCGGCGAAGAGTAATAAAAAAGGGGGCACATGGGGGCTGTTTCTGGGGTTTGTGATCATGATGGTGCTGGACGTGGCGCTTTCCTGACGAGATTGTGGGCGGCTGTAAAGAAACCGCATATGCATCCGGAAATGCAGGTGCCGGAAAATCATGTATGGTTTATTGACAGGCCTAACAAAAAAGGGTAGACTTTTTCTGAGGTCTTGCAGCAAACGGATATCAATGATATCTACTATGGAAGTACTCACAGAAGGAGGCCCTTTATGGCGTTTAAAAAAGAAGAGATCCTGTTTGAAAGAAATATCCCTTTTGCCATGTTTGAGACCAATGCCAGACAGGTGATGATCCACAGTCATGACTGTCTGGAGATCAATCTGATCCTTCATGGAAGCGGTCACTACATTATTGAAGATCAAACCTATCCGATCCATGAAAATGATATTTTTATCATCAATGATTCTGAGCATCATATGGCGGTCCATGATGGTGGACTGCAGATGCTCGTATTTGTTTTTGCTCCGGAATTTGTTTGGAAAAGTCCAGAGGAATTTGAATTTTTAACTCCTTTTTTTGAACGAGGACATTATTTTTCCAACCTGGTGGAAAAGGATTACCGGCTTTATCAGGAGATGAAGTCCCGCCTTCTTGAGATCAGGGAGGAGTATGAAGCGCGTGAAGAAGGATGGGAACCGATGGTGAAAGCAAACCTTCTGATGTTTCTGGCTTGCTTAAACCGCTATTATTTGGGACAGAATGCGCTGGAACCCCGTGGACAGCAGGGACAGGGATATGCCCGCATCCGAGGCGTGATTGAATATATCCACAAAAATTTTGATAGGGAACTGTCCTTGCCTGAATTGGCGGCGCAGGCTGCCATGGGGAAAAGTTATTTTTCCTCCTATTTTAAAAATACAATGAAAATGCGGGTTTTCGACTATATAGAGCGGGTGCGTGTCAGCCACGGGGCAATGCTTTTGAAATCCACTTCGGAGAGCGTTCTTGAGATCGCGCTGCAGTCCGGCTTTCACAGCAGCGCATATTTTAACAGAGTGTTCAAAAAAATAATGAAAATGACGCCAAGCGCCTACCGAAAATCGAAAGATAGTGAAATTAACGCAAAATAAGATACAAGACATATCAAAATCATAGGTGTAATATTTCCTTAAAGCTACAGAAAGGAAGTATTGCGATGAACCAAAAATTAAGCATGGGTGTATTGGGGTTAGGCGAAGGCCGAAGTATTATTTCGGCAGTGTTGAACAGCAAGGACTGGGAGCTTGGCTGTCTCTGCGATCTGAATGAAGAACTGTGCCGGGAACGGTGCAGGGAATTCGGGGTTGACAGGTATACTACGGATTACGAGGAAATGCTGGCGGATCCCCAAATTGATGTGATCGGGATTTACACGCCGGATCAGCTTCATGCCACACATATCAAAATGGCGCTTTTGGCTGGCAAGCATGTGATCTGCACGAAACCGCTGATGGTTTCTCTGGACGAGGCCAATGCGCTTCTGGAAGCTCAGAAAAAGGCGGGGAAATACGTGTTTGTGGGGCAGAGCTCCCGGTATTTCGAGCCTATGCGGCGTCAGCATCAGGACTATACGGCAGGTAGACACGGGGATCTGGTGACGCTGGAGACCCATTATATCAGCGACTCCAGATGGTTTCTGGCGAGAGACTGGAGCCATGCAAAAGGTTTTTCATGGATGTATAATTTTATGATCCACGCGGTGGATCTGGCTGCATGGTATCTTCCGGATATTGAGGTAGTTTACGGATTGGGCACAGTGAGCCAAAATACAGAGGATTACGATCTGCATGTGCCAGATACAATGAAGTTTCTGCTGAAGGATAAGAGCGGCAAATTTGCTTCTGTGACAGGTGCTTACGCCACACCTACTTTGGGCAGCGCCGTGCAGCAGAATATCAGTTGTACCCTGCGGGGGACAAAGGGTATCAGTCAGGCTGGATATCCGAAGCTGAAATACTATACCAATTTTGAGCCCCTTGAGAAAACGGCAGAGCTTCACGATTTTAATGAGTTCCATGATTACTACTTCCGCTTTGAGGCGGAGAATCATCATGCGGGCGAATATCAGAATTATATTGAGGATTTTGCAGAATGCGTCAGGAAAGGGAAGATGCCGCTGCCGGATCTGAAAGAGGGCATCCATACGCTTGCTGTGATGGAGGCGATGGATGAAGCGCTCAAGACCGGGCAGGCGGTGAAAGTATCTGATATACTAAAACGCAGAAAGATAACCCTTGAAAGAGATTAAAAAGAGAAAAGGTGTTTTGCAGCGAAGAAACAATGCTTTGCCCAAAACACCTTTTTAAACGTTTGCTTATCATTTAAAGATATGGATCACGCCCTGATCGTTCATATTTTTCAGCAAGGACAGCGTGATGGGAAGACCGAACAGGCCGATGACGCCGAACAGCCGGGTGCCCACGAACATGGCCAGAAGGGTCACCAGAGGCGGAAGCCCCACGTGGGTTCCTACGATCTTCGGTTCGATGATATTGCGAATGATGGTTATGACCACATATACCACGATCAGTTTCACGGCAAAAGCGGCGTTTGCCTGCAAGAAAGAGTAAATTGCCCATGGGATCATGACGCCGCCGGTGCCCAGTACGGGCAGAATGTCCACCACTGAGATCAGCAGCGCGATATACACGGAATTTTCCACGCCGATAATCGTCAGTCCTGCGGAAAGCTCGATAAAGGTAATGCCCATGATCAACGCGTAGGAGCGCCCGTAGCCGCCAAGCGTGTGGAACAGGTGATCCTTTGCGGTAAGAACCAGATCTCTTTTTTTCTCCGGAAGCTGCCGCAGCAGAAACGCTACCACGTTGTCATAGTCAATGGTGATAAAAAAGGTAGAGATAAACGCAAATAACAGCTTTACCAGAAAGACCGGCAGAGAAGAAGCATAGCTTGAAACCGCGGTTACGATGTTCACAGAAAAGCTGGAGATCAGATTGCCCAGTGACTGTAAAAGATCAGAGGAAAAATCATCTAAAATAGAGATCAGGGCAGGGTCGATCTTTTTGGCGTAGGACTCTATATTTTCAAACAACCGGACCAGAAAAGGCTGAATTTCACCGGTATACAGACCGGGCAGGGCAAAAATAAAGTCTCTGGCGGCAATAAAGATCCTGACTCCGATAAAAGAGATAATGGCGCCGAGTGACACATAAAACAGAATTACCAGAAGAATTGCCGCAAAGGTGCGTTTCATATGGAGCTTTCTTGAAAAAAAGGCGATGGGACGCTTTAAGATAAAAGCTACGATAAAGGCAAATAAAAACGGCGCGATCAGAGAAATGCCGTATTTTAACACCACATAGATGATCGCGGCTATGATAAAAAAATATATGAAATTGATAATAAACCGTCTGCGTTTATCGATGTCCATAGGCTCTCCCTAATGTAGTCCTCTTCCATATTATATACATTCCACGGGGAAGCATATACAGGGAAGGATAAAATTCATAATCATTTGATGGCGGCGTTTGCAGTGGATTCAAATTTCTCGGCGGCATCGGCAATGTCGCCTCCCGCGCCGATTTCCTGAAGCATATTCCACCACGCGGTGCGCGCCTGCGTCCATCCCGGCGTGACCTGATAATAATCGCCCAGATACTGCCGGAATGTGAAGTATTCTGTCATCAGTTCGTCATTTTCATAAATATTCGGAATGTCACGTACCGGCCAGAAGGAGGAAGAGAGTACCGCCTGCGTGTACTGGTTTGTGTCTTCCGTCATAAATCGGATAAATGTTTTGGCCGCCTCGATCTTCTTGTTGTTTCCGTTGTCGAATACGCCAAATCCCCAGATCCCGCCCTGAAGGTTAAACTCTCCGTCGTTGGTGGGAAAAGTTACGGGAAAGATATCGAAATTTAAGTTGGGGTTGCTGATGGTCTGGGTGACTTCGTTTGCAACATTCCAACAAAAACACATGGCCGTTTCTCCGTTGCAGAATTTTTCGATTTCATCAGCGCCGACCATCGAAGGGGCAAACTGGATGCCGGCAGTGTCGGTCAGCAATTTCAGCGCCTGAATATTTTCCGGAGTGTTGAAGGTATAGCCGGTATGCGCCGGATCGGTAAAATCGCCGCTGTAAAGATTTGTCACAAGGGCGCGGGTGCCCTGATCTCCCCCCTGACCGCCGCAGTAGATCTCCGCCACATCTTCCACTCCGTAGGCGTGAAGAGCCGCTGCCGCCGCGATGAAGCCGTCTGTTGTCCATGTGTGCGTGGCCTCGTCGATGTACTGCCATGCTCCGGCCGCTTGAAACAGGTCGCGGTTGACGGCCATACAGT
This sequence comes from uncultured Lachnospiraceae bacterium, assembly GCA_947625995.1. GTDB lineage: Bacteria > Bacillota > Clostridia > Lachnospirales > Lachnospiraceae > CANQUC01. Next base: position 752 of record CANQQN010000077.1, on the reverse strand, counting down.
GGGTGGTCATGCAAAGAGGATAGATGTAATGGGCGCCGTCGTTTTCTTGGCAGGCGGCCGCCACAGAATCATAGATTTCTCCGGATATCTCGCTTTCCCATAGATCGCTCAGATCGGCCATGAGCCCTCTGGCGCCCCAGTTGGCAGACAGGCGTTCCGGTCCTTCAAAAACAATGTCCGGGGCGTTGCCGTTTTCAATGGCTTCTTCTATTTCGGCGTCGCCGGTCTCATAATCCAACGGGTGGATGGATATGCGGATATTGGGATAGGTGTTGTGGAATGCGCCGATCAGAGAGGAAACGGTGCTGCTGCTTTCCCAACCGCCCACCGGGTAGAACCACAGGGACAGTTCCGTGGTTTCTTCTTTGGAAGCTTGTTTGTCCGAAAAGCCGGTATGATTGGTGTCCGCAACATTATTCCCGCCGCAGGCAGTGAAAAGAAGGGACATGGTCAGTATCAACCCAAGAAAATGTTTTATCTTCAATCTTGTTTTCCTCCATTTTTAGAAATAGTTTGGCTGCAAGGTTCATTTTTAGGTATATACGATTCCAGCAGATGTACGATCTCGTCTACGTTGATCGGTTTTGCCATATGGGCATTCATGCCGCAGTTCAGGCAATGCTGTACATCTTCGGAAAAAGCGTCTGCGCTCATAGCGATAATCGGTATTTTTTGGGCTTCCGGCTGTGGCAGGGCACGGATGGCTTGCGTGGCTTCATAGCCGTTCATCACAGGCATACGGATGTCCATTA
>CANQQN010000076.1 GCA_947625995.1 uncultured Lachnospiraceae bacterium | reverse complement strand
CGAGATCGACCTTACTTCCGAGGACGACGGGATCAACGCCGCAAGCCCCGGCACCGGATCTTCCACCATGCAGGAGAATGCCGGTTTTAAACAGGAGCGCAGCTTTGGCCGGGGCAGCGGTATGGGTATGATGGAAGCAGATGAAAACTGTCTCATACAGATTTCCGGCGGTACGGTCCGGATCCTTGCGGGAGGCGACGGTATTGACTCCAACGGAAGCATTCAGATTTTCGGGGGCGACGTCTACGTGGACGGTCCGGAAAACGACGGAAACAGTTCTCTGGATTATGGAATCTCCGCGGAGATCACCGGCGGCATCTTCCTTGCGGCAGGCAGCGCCGGTATGGCAGAGGGATTCTCGCAAACCTCCGCGCAGTATTCCGTGTTTCAGGCTCTGAATAATACTTTCGGAAGCTCCGACAAGATTACCCTTTGCGACGACAGCGGAACGGCGCTCCTCGAATATACGCCCCGCGCAAATTATAACTGTGTGATCATCAGTATGCCGGAACTGAAGGACGGCGATACCTATACCTTAAAAACCGGCGCTGCCTCCACTTCTCTCACCGCCTCCTCCGGTAATGGCAGTAGCATGGGCGGCCGGGGTGGCTTCGGCGGCAAGAACGGTCAGGGCGGTTTTGGCGGCCGCGGCAATATGGGTGACGCAAACGGGATGACCCCACCCGACGACGCAATGCCAAGCGGCGCGCCCGATGATCTTGGCGGTATGGGCGGTCAGGGCGGTTTTGGCGGCCGCGGCAATATGGGTGACGCAAACGGGATGACACCACCCAACGACGACGCAATGCCAAGCAGCGCGCCCGATGATCTTAACAGGAGCGGCATGCCGGATGGGATAACACCGCCCGATGATTTCGGCAGCACCATCTGATCTTCCAAAAAGGAACGGCTCTTACAACGGGATTCTTTTCAAAAATAGAAAGCGATCCTATGTTAAACTTTCATTTGCTGCAGGCATTTTATGGTTTTCATAGGGTCGCACTCCCGTATTTCCCTCAGATTTTTAATTGTTTTAACTTCTCTCAAATTCGCGCTCAAAAAAAAACGATTGACATTCTCTTGAATGTTATGTAATATATAATTATCAAAAAGGCGATGCGGAGAATGAAAACGATTACGACATTTGGGGGTGCAGAAATGAACTTTCAAAGTATCTTATACGATCATGGAAAAGAGATCCACCGCTTTACGCAGTTGGATTTTCTTGTGGATCTCAACATCGATCAGATCTACAAAGCGGTTCAGGATTGTTTTCCGGAACAGGATGTCAAGCGGTTCTGGAACCACCTGCCGGAGGATAAAGGATGCAGCCTTTACCGGCAGGAAATCTACCGTGATGTCAAGGAGAGAAGCCTGAACCGGGCATTGGAGAATTATCTGAAGCAGATCCGGCAAAGCCGTACCTTCTGCAGACGCAAGGAAAAAGCGCCCGCAAAGCTCCAGCGTCAGTTCTGGCATCTGCGGGAGGTCTCTGCATATTGCCAAGGGCTGAAAGACCTGAATGTGAAGCTTGATCGTCTGCGCCCTGCTTCCGCCGGACTCAGCGCGTTCCATACTTATCTCCGGTCTTATCTTTCCGGCGACTTCTTTTCCAAAATGCAGGAACGATCCGGCGCCCTGATACATTTTTTTGAAACAACCCGACTGGTACTTCGCATTGACGGCAATCAATTTCAGGTTGACAGTGTTTCTGTTGTGGAAGGGTTAAAGACCGATACGACCTATGAGGCCTTTCTACAAAACACCTTCCCTGTAAAGGGCAAGACCATTCAGGCGCCTTTTTCCGGGGACATCAATCTCTGCGAATTTGAGGCAGAGATACTGGACGCTTTTCAGGGCAAACATAAGTACCTGTTCAGGGATCTGGCCCAGTTTGACAAGGATTATGAGAACTATCTGGATCCGACGCTGGATCGTTTCCATGAAGAACTTCCTTTTTATCTTTCTTTTTGCCGGTTTGAGGATCAAATGACGCAGGCAGGATGCGTCTTTTGCGTGCCCTCCATAGACGACACACAGCCATTTGAAGCGTCCGGACTGTACGACCTTGCTCTGGCCTGCCGGAATATCAGAACACATATCCCCATTGTCAGCAATGAATTTATTTACAAGGACGGCGAACAGTTTCTTGTAGTCAACGGGCCAAATCAGGGCGGCAAGACCACTTTTGCCAGAAGCATGGGACAGCTGGTGTACTTTACCCTCTTGGGACTGGATGTGCCCGCCTCGTCCGCAAATGTCCTTCCTTTTACCGATATCCTGACCCATTTTTCTGTGGAAGAAAGCGTAGAGACCGGATACGGGAAGCTAAAGGAGGAGCTTGTACGTCTGGCGCCTATGATGAAGAAAGACACAAAAAGCGCTTTTGTCATCATCAACGAATTATTTACTACAGCGGCAAACTATGACGCCTGCATTATGGGGAAAAAAGTGCTGGAACATTTCATCGCCAGAGACTGCCACGGCATTTACGTCACACATTTATGGGAGCTTGGCAGGCTGGGAGAACAGGTGGTGAGCATGCGCGCCGACATTGATGAAAAAGATCATCACAAACGGACCTTCCGGATTATACGGGATCAATCGCCGCCGGAAACAGCCTATGCCGGCGACGTTGTAGAAAAACACCACCTGACCTATGAAGAGATCATGGCGCGGATGGCGGAATCAACCCACCGTTAGGAAAACCCGCGGTGAAAATCATAAACGTTGAAATAAAGAGAAGGGTGAGCTTCGTGGATGTTTATCTGTTATATGAAGAAAGGGAATGGAAGAAAGACGGCGGCTACTTTGACAGCGCTTCCATTATTAAGGATCTGGGACTGGATATTTTGTATTCCGCCGCGTCCCACAATCAGGACGAACAAGAGGGCGGCCGCAGGCAACTGGCCGGGCAGGACCCTTTTCTGGGAGATGTGCTCCGCAAGGTAATGATGACGCCTCTTACCAACGGTGCCGAGATCCGTTACCGGCAGGAGATCCTGCAGGATGTGATCCGGCGGCCGGAACTGATCACAGAATTATATGAGTTCGCAAAAGAAACCGTCCTACAGTGGGAAAAGCTTGGGCGGGATCTGGATGCAAAAAATACAAAGAACCACTCTGACGCCAGCCTGATGGCAAGGGTAGCTCTGCTGGAACTGTTTGTCAGACGAATGGAAACGCTTACAGATCTGGCCGGAAAGTTTGAAGAGCCGATGCAGTCTCAGGGCATTCGCTCGTTTTTTTCCCGGTTGGAAGAATCCTATTCTCCGAAACTGCGAGAAGCACTGCAGAAAATTCTGGCCGATATTTCCTTCTATTCCGAAGCTGACCATCATGTCACAGGAAAGGACAGAAATATTCATCTGGTGCTGACCGGCGGGCTCATGGATGGCTTCAAGCTCAACGACCTTAAGCTGGAGGAACTGGAAACCAATAATAAAAAGCGTAAACGTCTCAGACAGAAAAAAGATTTCATGCAGCTGTTGCTGAGTACCTTTGATCCTACTTCCAATCATCTCAGCTTTGAGGAGACCATTGTGTCACAGATGATCCATGTGGAATACCGTGTGGTAGATCATCTGGTCACCTGTTGCGAAGGCTTTGTGGACGACTGCCGGTCATTTTTTGAAAATCTCCGGTTTCAGACGGCCTTTTATCTGGGCGCATATCATCTGTACCAGAATATGCGCCGCCTAAAACTTCCCCTCTGCTGGCCCTCGGCCGCGAAACAAGATCTCCTGCAATTTGAAAACCTCAAAGAGCTTTCCATGGCACTGCTGCACAGAGGTATGCCTGTAGGAAATGACGTAAAGCTGGAGCATACCATGTGCTGCATCATCACCGGCGCCAATCAAGGCGGCAAATCTACCTATCTGCGAAGCATCGGCGTTGCGCAGGTACTGATGCAGTGCGGTCTGTTCGTCTGCGCGGATAGCTACGCAAGCGGGATTTTCCCTCATCTGTATATGCATTTTACCCGGCGCGAGGACAGTGAGATGAATAGTGGACGGCTGGACGAGGAACTGCAGCGGATGAGCCGGATGATCGACCAGATCAAAAACCACGGTACTGCCGGATGCGACACACTGATGCTGCTCAATGAGTCCTTTGCCACCACCACGGAAAAGGAGGGCTCCATCATCGCCTACGACGTAATCAAAGCCCTCCTTGCCAACAATGTAAAGATCCTGACGGTGACCCACCTACTCTCCTTTGCCCAGAAAATGTACCGGGAGCAGGCAGACAGCGTGGCATTTTTCTCTGCAGAACGTAAGCAGGACGGCAGACGAACCTACCGGATCATCCACTCCGCGCCCCAGCTTACCAGCTTCGGATTGGATCTGTATCAGGAGATTGTGGAAGGGTGATTTTCTTTCGCGACGGACATCTGCCTCCTGATCCATTGCCGTATATTCTCAAAAAATAAGGGGCAGCTTTCGCTACCCCTCTTTTGTTACCTCCGCCTGCGTAAGCAGCCGTTCCATATCTTCTTTCTCAAAATAGCCAGTCGCCATAGTCAGCGCGTTGGCGGCAGATACCGCCACCGCGTACTTCAACGTTTCTTCGATAGAATAACCTCTGGAAAAGCCTACCGCAAAGGCCGCCAGCATGGAATCGCCGCAGCCTACGGTGTTTACCGTCTCGATCTTCGGCGGCTTCCCGTGGAAAACACCCTCGGCGCAGACGACCACCGCGCCGTCGGCGCCAAGGGAAACCACCACGTAGGGAATGCCCTGAGCGTGAAGCTTTTTCGCCCCGGCAAGGATCTCTTCCCGATTGGTAACGGGCACCCCAAGCAGCGCTTCGATCTCATCATCATTGGGCTTGATCAGGGTGGGACACGCCTTGATACCCTCTTTCAGCAGTTCCCCGCTGGTATCCAGCAGAATAGGCTTGCCCTGCGCCTTGGCCAGTGCGATCATTCTCGCATACATATCCGTACCTACGCCCTTTGGCACACTGCCGGAGATAGTGAGCACATCGCTGATCTTTACCAGTTCTTCAAACTTGTCCAGAAATGCCTGTACATTCTCTTCCGTTACCGGCGCGCCGGGCTCCAGAAACTCTGTGGAGGAACCGTCCGCCGCCAGAATATTGATGCAGCTTCTGGTCTCTCCCGCTGTGTGTACGAAAGCGTTCGGCACATGGGCCTCGTTTAACATATCTTCCACGTAAGCCCCCGCGTGGCCGCCTACAAACCCGGTAGCCAGCACCTCCTCGCCGCAGAGCTTCGCCACCTTTGCCACATTCAGGCCCTTGCCACCGGCGGTGTTGGTACATTTCTGCACCCGCATCACGTGGCCTTTTTCTACCGTGTCTACCACATAAGCCTTATCGATGGCCACATTCAATGTCACTGTTGTAATCATTTTTTTGTATATCCGTTCCATCCGGGAATCTCGCCGTTCAGATCCCACAGATCCTCCCAGCTTCCGGCGCCTTCCCAAAGAAATACCTGTCCCTTGATGAGACGACAGTTTTTGTCGACAGTCTTCAACACTGCCAGTTCTTCCTCCGTAAGGGGATCCTCGAAGCTGCAGCGCAGGTTGCTCATATACTCATTCCTATGGATAGAGAAGGGAATGGGGGAATGGCCCCTCTGTACCGCCCACTTCAGGCAGATCACCGCAGGATGCACGCCATGGGCTTTGGCAATGGCCTGAATCTCAGGAAGCTCGATATCCGCGATATCATCCGCCGTCTTATCCCTGTCGGGGCGGGTAGGAGAACCGATAGGGCAGAATCCGATGATCTCAATACCATTCTTCTTACAGAAGTCATACAGCTCCGGCTGCTGGAAGCAAGGGTGCAGTTCCATCTCGTTCACTGCAGGCTTGATGCGGCAGTCACGCAGGATCAGTTCCAGCTTGGGAATGGTCACGTTTGACACACCGATGTGCCTGCACAGGCCCATATCCACCAGACGCTCCATCTGTCTCCAGCAAGCCATGAATTCTTCATGGATGTAAGGTCTGGAATCCGGATTGCGGGTGTCTGCGTCACATCCGGGAGGATGATAATTGGGGAACGGCCAGTGCACAAAATAAAGATCCAGATAATCCAGTCGCAGATCCTTCAATGTCTTTGCTACAGACAAAAGTACATCGCCTTGTCCGTGCATGTCGTTCCACACCTTTGAAGTAATGAACAGATCCTCTCTCTTAACGCCTGCATCCATGGCACGCGCAAGCGCAGCGCCGATCAGATCCTCGTTGCCGTAGCAGGACGCGCAGTCCACCAGACGGTAGCCGGATTTCACGGCGTCCTCCACCGCGTTGGCGATATCTTCGCCTGAAAAACGGTCGGAGCCGAAGGTGCCGATGCCGAGCCCCGGCATTTTCGCGCCGGTGTAGAGGGTTCTCTGGGGAACCTTTGCGGGATCAACCGCATCCATGGGGATTACATTTTCGCTCATACCACATACCTCGCTTTTCATATTTTTTTATTTTTGACGATTCTTTTTACTGTTCGCTGTCGATCAGCAGCTTGCCCTTTACACATCCCGGCGTCTTAAACATCGCAAAGGCGTCCGCAATCTGGCTTAAGGGCATTTTCTTAAAGATCAGGGATTCGTCAAACTTCAACTCGCCAGTCTTGAAATAATGTGCCGCCAGTTCCCACTCGTGACCGGGGAAAGGTGCGCTGTAGGACATCCAGGAACCGGTAAGCATAAACTCCTTCCGGTTGATGTTTTCCCACTCGCTGACCATAAAGGACAGTTCCTTTGTAGGGGTGCCGATGAAGCAGACGCCCGCCTTGTTGGCCGCCAGTTCAAACGCCATGTGCATGGTAACCGTGTTTCCCGCAGTCTCATAGACAAAACCGTAGCCCTTGCCGTCGGTAAGCGCCATGGCCTGCTCCATGAAATCCTGATCCAGCGTGTTGATGCCTGCGTCCGCCCCAAGCTTCTTCGCGAGGGCCAGACGCTCCGGGCTGATATCAAAAACAACGACCTTTTTCGCGCCAAAGATCTTTGCCCACTGCATGGTAAACAGACCAATGGTGCCGCCCCCAAGGATCGCCACGCACTCGCCGCCTCTGTAATTGACCCGCTCCAGCCCATGAAGGGCAACTGTGGCGGGCTCAAAGAAAGCGCCCTGCTCAAAGGAAACATTGTCGTCAAATTTCACCGCGTTCAGTTCCGGGACCACCACATATTCCGCGAAGCTGCCGAACTCTCTGGAACCGATAAAGCTGTAATGCTTGCAGAGGGAATAATTGCCCTTCTGGCAGTCCTCGCACTTCAGGCAGGGGATCAGGGGCACGCCGGAGACCCGGTCGCCCACCTTCAGGGTGGTAACGCCCTCGCCTACCTCCTCGATGGTGCCAGAAAACTCATGTCCAAGCACGTTGGGGAAATAGTGACAGGCATTCCCATTGACTCTGGGAACGTCAGAACCGCAGATACCCGTATATTTTACTTTGATCAGCACCTGTCCCGCCTTCGGCACGGGCTTTTCGATATCCTCAAACCGGATATCCTCCGGTGCGTGTACAACGCCAGCTTTCATCATCATGTTCATAACCTCTTTCCTTAGACCGGACCTTTGTCCGTAATATTTTCAGATCCTGTACGCCGATCCCCGCCGGGAAGTCTGATATGCTCCCTTTAATAGATCCGGTACATTTCCTTCAGATTCTCATAGAGCTTCAGATAGCCTTCCATAGCATGGGCATAGATCTTCGCGTGGCGTTTGTTTGGCTCCTGCGTCCTTGTGATCACGATGGTGCGGTCCACCGCCTCTTCAAAATCCTTATAGATACCCACGCCCACGCCTGCCAGCATGGCAGCCCCAAGGGTAGTAGCCGTATCAGAGGTCGGCACCTTGATCCGTTTGCCGGTCACGTCCGCTTTGATCTGGGTCCAGAGCACGCTGTTGGAAGCGCCGCCCATGGCGATCAGTTCTTCCACTTCGATACCGGTCTGCGCCGCCGTACGCAGGTTGTGCTCCAGAGAATAAGCAACGCCCTCCATGATCGCCCGGACCATATGGCCCTTTGTCTTGTCAAAGGACAAGCCGTAGAACACCGCTTTCGCGTCGGGATCCCAGATAGGGGAACGCTCGCCCGCCATATAAGGCAGATAGATGACCCCGCCGGATCCGGCAGGTACCTTTTCCGCCAATCGGGTCAGGTCGTCAAAGCTCTCGTCAGAATCGGCAAGCTGCTCCTTAAACCAGCGGAGCGTGCCGCCGCCCCCAACGGTACCGCCCTGCAGCAGCCACATATCCGGCACCACATGGGTGCTTAAGATCAGCTTCGGATGGGAAAGCGCCTCGTCTGTGCAGATACTCA
>CANQQN010000075.1 GCA_947625995.1 uncultured Lachnospiraceae bacterium | reverse complement strand
GGCGCTGCTTGCAGCGTCTGCGGCCGTTCTTTTACTGGCGCTTTTGCTGCTGGCGTATTTTCTGGTTCAGAAGGCGACCGGGGTCTGAACACTGGCGGAATGGGGACCTTCTCGCCCAGTCCTTTTTATACAGAGGAAGTCGATCAATTCTGCAGAAAACATATCTATCAGGCCACGGTAGACGCCATGGCGGCAGAGGGCCGGCCCTTTACAGGCATTATCTTCTTTGGCCTGATGCTGACCGAGAACGGACCGAAGGTGCTGGAATACAACGCCCGATTCGGAGATCCGGAGGCTCAGGTGGTGCTTCCGCGTATGAAAAACGATATTGTTGAAGTGATGGAGGCATGTATCGACGGGAAACTGGACACCATAGAACTGGAATTTGAAGAGAACGCGGCGGTGTGCGTGGTGCTGGCCTCGGAGGGCTATCCGCTGCATTATGAAAAGGGTAAGGAGATTTGCGGCCTGAGCAATTTTGAAGGCAAAGACGGTTATTATGTGTTCCATGCAGGGACAAAGGCGGAGAATGGAAAGATTCTCACAAACGGAGGCCGGGTGCTTGGCGTTACCGCAAAAGGCGGCGATTTGAAGGCGGCAAGGGCCAATGCCTACAGGGCAGTGGAATGGATCGATTTTGAGAACAAATATTACCGGCATGATATCGGAAAAGCCATCGACGAAGCAGAGTGATAGGAAACGGAGGTAACAATGGATACGCTCAGAAGAAATGTAGGGAAACTATTGGCGCTGACAGGCATATTTACATTCCTGCTTGTCAATGTGGCATTTGCGGCGCCTGCAGGCAAGGTGACCATTACGGGCGGGAAAGAGATTCAGACAGGTCAGGAGGCAAGCGTTACCGTGACGCTGTCCGGCGACGAGAACTTTTCCGAGACCGACATGTTTGTCACCTATGATACCGAACTGCTGCAATTTGTTTCCGGCGATGCGGATGAAGTAAACGGAGGCAGGATCCGGCTGCGGGGCACCTATCCTCAGGGAAGCCAGCAGCAGACGTGGAACATCCAGTTTCGCGCGCTGAAAGCCGGAACGGCGGAGATCAACGCAGAAGAAGTATGGCTTCAGGGCGCAGATGAGGAATTTGATATCCAGATCGAGGATACTGAATTTACCATCGGGCAGGGGGCAGAAACCCCGGCCACAGCGGTACCGCAGGATGGCTCGCAGGCAACCGGCGCGCCTGCGGACGGGGCGGCTCCCACTGCGGCAACGCCAAGTCTGGAGGAGCAGATCTTAAATGACGGTACGATGAGCGCCCTTGTAGGCAATGAAAAGTGGATCGTTCAGGAAACCTTTCCCGACGAGATCCTGCCCAAGCATTTCGGAGCATCCACCCAGTTTTATAAGGGCGTGGAGGTCAAGGCCGCAAAGCTGAATAATGCGCCCTATTATCTGGTATATGTGAAGAGCGAAGACGGTACCAGAGATAAATTCTGCGAGTATAACAGCGAATCCAAGAAGTTTAGGGATATCGTCCAGCTGCCGCTGGATGATAACAGAGTGATTTATATGTTCCAGCCGGGGGCGATCCCGGAAGGATTTCAGCATACGGTCCTGACGGTAGGCAACAGCCAGTATGACGCGTGGCAGGTAAGCGGCGGCGATCAGCCGTCCTATGCCGCGGATCCAAGCCAGTTTTATATTCTCTGTGGATTCAATGAAAACGGGGCAAGCGGCTGGTTTACCTACGACCCTTTGCAGAATTCTCTTCAGAGATATGCGGAGTTTCATTCGGCAGCCGAAGCCGAGACGTCGACGCAGACGCCTGCCGGTATCACGGACACAAAACTGAAAAGCGAGTATGAAAATCTGAAATCCCGCTTTGAGTTTCTGGTCAAATGTATCAAATATGTTTCTGTGGCGGTGATCGCCCTTCTCCTTCTTCTTCTGATCGTGAACCTGTCCGAGAGAGGCGGGGAAAAAGAAGAAAAGAAAGCGGGCAAAGAGGAAAAGAAAAAGAGAAAAGAAGAGAAAAAGGCCAATAAGAGAAGTAGGGATCCTCAGGGAAAAGATAAGCAGGAGAAACCGGCTGCAAGTAAAAAAACGAGTGATGCGAAAACCGGCAGATCCGCAGAGAAAGAGGAGCTTCCGGAAGACGCCGGATATGAAGCCGGAGAAGACTTGGAAGAAGATTTTCTGGACGATTATAATATGGATGACAAAGCGCCCAAGACGGAGGAAGAGCAGGAGGCTATCGGTGTTCTGAAGCCCGTGACGGACAGCAGGCTGAACGAAAAAGGGGCCTCTGCAAAGGACGAAAAGCCGGTTGAAGAGAAGAAGCCGGCGGCAGAGGAGATTCCCGCGAGAGATGAAAAACCGGCTGCAAAGAAGAAGCCGGCGGCAGAGGAGACTCCTGCGGGGGATGAAAAACCGGTTGAAGAGAAGAAGCCGGCGGCCAAGCCCTTCAGCATGACGCAGTCTATTGAAGAATTGTCCAGACAGATCCAGAACGCCATGGATAGCAAAGGGACTGATAAAGGCACAGATGACGATCTGGACGATCTGACCTTTATTGATCTTGACGACTGATGAAAGAGTAAGAACAAAAGAGGGTGCCGCAAAATCCGGTTTTTTGCGCACCCTCTTTTTTGGAGGATAATGTGAAAGAAAAAAACAGAATGATCAAAGAGATCACCGAAGCTTTTCCGGTATACCAGTGGGCGGTGGTAGCTGTGAAAGATTTTGAGTTTCATCCCGAGGTGAGGGAAATCTGCCGGCGAAACGATTGCGGCAGGTATGGGAAGACGTGGGTTTGCCCGCCGGCCACAGGAACCTATGAAGCGTGCAGGGATCTTTGCCGGTCCTTTGAACAGGCTTTCGTGTTTACAGGCAAGTATGATCTGGAAGATTCCTACGATTTTGAAGGCATGATGGAGGGAAAGGACCGGTTCCAGAAGATGTGCCTGAAGATACGGGATCTGTGGAAAGCAGAGTACGGAAGCTGCATGATCCTTGGAAACGGAAGCTGCGAAAGCTGTGAAAAATGTACATATCCCCACGCCCCCTGCCGGTTTCCGGAAAGCCTCATTCATCCCATAGAAGGGTATGGCGTGATGGTGAACCGGCTTGCCGAAACGGCGGGGATTCATTACATTAATGGGAAGAATACCGTAACATATTTTGCGGCAGTACTGTATTAAATATTTTAAATAAGGCAGAGAAGGTATTTGTGAATGATAAAGATGCAATGAAAAATCGCCTGTGAAAAAGTTGCCAATGAATACTTGTAACTTCTAATCGATACAGTTTGAATCAGATTGACAGAACAGTCGGGCGAATATAACAGTCCTTTATTGGACAAGAGGCACTGCAAAGCGGCAGGCGGTTGGCTAATCCCTCGAAAGGGGTGAGGCTTATGCGGATCACATTTTTATTTTTGAAAGCTGACTTAAAAGAACAAAACAGCGTATGCAATGTAAAAATCATTGCTGCGCTGTTTTTAGTGTATAGAATCATTTTCAATGTTGCCTTTTAACAACTCATCTGTGGTAACTCCAAAGAAATCCGCCAGAACGGCAACTTCGTAATCGGGAACAAACCGGGTACCCTGTTCAATTCGTAAAATTGTCAGATCAGAAAATTCCTGCCCTTCTAGTTGTAGCTTTTCCGCAAGCGCTTTTTGTGTCAGGCCGGCATTTTTTCTTAATTTCTTAATTTTTGCTCCGATAATGTTTTTTGACTTCCCATTCCAATAAATTTTCATAGACAGCCAACTTTCTAAAGATGAAGTTTTTATTGATGTTAGTACAAGTTTGTGATAATATACTTCTAAAGATGAAGTTTTTGAAAAAATTAAATAAACAATGTTTCGGATATAAGGAAACAAAATTACGAAGCGGGAGGAAAACGGATGAGCGTAAAAGTAAACGGATGTTATTACCATGAAGGAAAAGCGGCCGTGGCTGTGTGCGCGCAGTGCGGCGTAGGCATTTGCAGACAATGCGCGGTGAAGGACAATAAAGGCAGGGTTATCTGTGTTTCCTGCGGGAACAAAAACCTTAAAGAGGAACACAAAAAATATCGGCAAATGCAAAAGCAGCAAGGCGCAAGGTTTAAAGATAAAAAAGAATTTATGAAACCGGGAATCATTGGACTTCTTATTGTGTTCGTTACATTTGCATACGTGTTTTATGAAGGAGTCATATTTCAGGAAATTGGCCGCTGCAGAAATATTATTGAAGTATTCTTCTTTATTATTGCAATGATTTTATTTGCATATATGTTGTTTTCAATTCCGTTTGCCATCATTTTAATGGAGGATATCATTCCTCCAAAATACGCTACAATAATGGATATAATCGGTAAATGGCTTTTCAGAGTTTTTGTTTCGCTGTTTTTAGGGTGGATAGTCTTTACATTTTATTGGGTTCGTTATGTTATTTTAAATACGAAGAAAACGAAAGAATGAGAGAAAGATAGTCAATCAATTATCTGGCTTGTGTGCAGTATATTGGCTCATGAAGAAATGGAAGAAGTTGAGGCAAAAGAGGTATATGGCAAGGACGGAAATTACGCAGGCACCTTATTAACAAGAAAGAACAAATACAATTAAGAGAAAGGAAAAAGAAATGAAAAAAACATATTTAGTCACGGTAGTTACCATAATCATGATGTTCCTGCTGACAGGCTGCACCAGCGTTGCAAATGAAAAAAAGATACAGTCTGATTTGGAAGCCTACTCAAAATCCGATTTTTTGAAGGACGGAGAAAAAATTGACAAAGTTGTTATTGACGACCGGCAGACAGACAAAGCTCAAAGACGTGATACTGTCTGGTGTACAGTGACCGTGGAGGATTCAGAAGTTTCCTGCGAAAAGAGTGTTGCTCTTTCCTATGGGCTTTATGATAAAAACGGATGGATGCTTGAGGATGTTACAGTCAGCGATGAAAGTCAATGGAGGATAACACCGTTAAAAGGAATTGCAAAAGAGAAAATTGTTGATTCATTAAACGGTAAATCTTTTAAAGTAGATGGGGAAAGCTGGGATATTACAAAAAATGCTGTGAAAAAGGTTTCCGTTGATAAGCAGGATACGGATTTGAAGGGACTGACAGATACGGTTACAGTCACACTGACTCTGGATGATGCAGTGGAGGAAGCCAAAGGGCAATTGATCGTAAATTATACATTTGATGATGAATGGGTTGTAGATTCTGTATCAGAAAGTGAAAAATTCACAGCCACGGTCAAACCTGACAAAGCATTGGATGTGACAGAGGACAATTTGATTGAAGAAATCATGAAGCAGGAGATTACATTTGGACAGACAACAGATGATCTGGGAGGTGTTTTTTCAATCGTTAATGATGCTGCATCTCAGACCATATCGCTGGATAAGGATGAAATATCTGATTTTGTCATTGAAAATCAGGAAACATCGCAAAAAGGATGTTATCAGACATATCAATGCGGTTTTACAGTCACAAAACCCCATGCGGTATTTGATTTTGACGTAACCGTTCCCTATTATTATGGGGAGACATGGGATGTTCAGCCGCTCACAATTTCGGCACAGGCAATTTCCGTGGATATAGAAGGAGAATGGACAGGGACGTATGATGACGTTCCATTTGGCGGAAGCGCAACATTAAACATTTCCAAAGTTGATGAAGATGGTACGGTAACAGGAGTTTACAGTTATAAGCCATCAATGGGTTCGGAAGAGGCCGGAAGCTACAACGTGTCAGGGAAAATTGACATGTCAACATTACAGATGTATTTAAGCGCCGGCAGTTGGATAGAAGAATCCGGAAATGATTGGGAAAAAATGGATATTTCTGCAATTCTGTATGTGGATGAAGGCGAAATTAGGGGCAGCGGACAAATGGGGAACTCTTTTGCAGTGAAAAAGTAGCAAAAGATGAACTGGTGCAAAGAGATAAATGGAGACAACAAATATGCGTAAGAAAAAGATACTGGCGGCAGTGCTGATCATAATAGCAGTCCTTTCGGTTTGTACGGGTGTGGGGATCTTTCTTTTCGGGAAAAATCCACATGCAAAGAATCATAACCCAACGGAATCACATAAAGAAGGTGATGTTACCCGTTTTGAATGGCTGAAAATGCTGTGCGAACAGTTTGGAATGACAGAATATGAGAACGAAACGCCATATTTTTCAGATGTAGATGAAAACAATGCTAATTTTTCGTATGTACAATCCGCAGCAGAGTGGGAAGTGATCAATACAGCTTCTGATTTTGACGGAAATAAATATGCCACCGGAGAATTTATCGGGATCACGGCAATGAAAACCATCGGAGAAAATAAAATACAGATTTGTCTGGATCAGGAAGAAGAGATATCAGATGATGCCTATTTTCGGCTGGCGGCAGACTATCACCTTGTAAATGAAGAGCAGCAGGCGAAGGGTTTTACAAAAGATGAATGTGAAGATATTCTTGGAAAGCTTAAAGAATTATATTTCGGGACATTTTCTCCGGATGATATTTCAAGGGTGGAATATCAGGATGGAGTCGTGGAATTGCCGCCGGAAGCGATTTTGCAGCGAAATGAAGATAATTCGGAAATAACGGTAGATGCAGATACCTTGGCTTCTATCTCACAGGGAACGATACTTGTTTTTGAGCAGGCGAACAGCGGATTGAAACAGGCTATGCGAGTGGAAAATTTAGATGAGAGCGGTCTGTTATCGCTAAGTCCTGTCCAGCCGGAAGAGGTGATAGAATCCCTTGCCGTTTCTGATGTGAGGGAGATCACCGCAGATGATATTATTCGATATTATGGGGTTGGCAATCACGGTTATATGGCGCAGGCAGATACATATAAAGCAAATCCTGTCTCAACCGGTTATTCTGCCATTCCAATGGCTAAAATAAAAAGCAAGGGATTTAAGATCGGGCTTTCCACGGATATGGGAGTTAAAAATAATATCCTGACGATTACGCTGACCGATCATACCACCGGACTTAGCTATGAGGTGAACCATGTAGAGATTGATGAAAAAAGCTACTATAATGGTGAGCTTGATATTGATAAGATTGCCGTTACATCCCAGATAAAATTTAAGTGGTTATCAGGGCTAGAATATGCGGATGTGGAGTTGGATTCCCATATGGCGGTAAACTGGGGCTTTGAGTATGAGCGTGAAAAAGATAAAAAGGCAGCAGAAAAAATAATGCTTTGTGAGACACCGATACCGTTGGGAAATGGTGTAGTGGGAGTAAAGGTTCGGCTTTTTCTTGTTATATCGTTACAGGGGAGTATTTCGTTGGAAGCGGAAGTGCCCGTTCAGTTTGCCGTCAGGTATGAGAAAGGAAAAGGAGTCCGTAATTTTAAGCATGATGTTGCCATAGAGGAACCTGCGATTGAGTGTGATCTGGAAGCGGACGGCAAGTTGCGTTTGGAACCGGCGCTTGTTATACTGTCTGAATATGATTTTATTGATGTAGAAGCGGATGTAGGAGTAATGGCAAAGGTAAATGTCAAGAAACGGTTGACACAGATGACATGTTTTGATGTGTCTATCTGTTTCCCGACTATTACATTATCTGTGTGCGGGGATGATGATAATTTATCTTTAATCAGAGCGCTGGGTATTTCCGCAGAGTGGGAAATCATTACAGATGAGAATGCGCCGTTTCGGTTTGGACGGCATTATGAAACTGATCCTGACGGCACATCAAAACGTGTGGATGCGTGTACTTATGTTGAAGGAGAAGCTCCTCCCACAGAAGAACCGGAAGTTTCTGAAGAACCGGCTGATCAGCAGGAGGAGGAAACGGATCGGCCGCCGGATTTTACAGAACCAGAAGAGCCACAGACTACAGTGGAATTAAACCATACATATACAACCAGATATGCCCATGAAACTATGACTGATTATCCGGTTTATCAATTTGATTATTCGGACAATTGGACGATCGTAGAGGAAGAAATCTATGGTGAAAATGGAAATACCGCAGACGATGAATTTGTTACTCTCAAGAATGGTCGGGGAGTAGAAATCATATTTGTATTTAATCCAAGGTGGAATTATGAATATTCTGGGCGTGAGGCATACTATGTTGAAATTACAAAGGTAGCAGATTCCCCTTTTGTTCCAGTGGGATATACGCATGATTCCGATTTTTCATATCTGGGAAATTTTGTGGTTGCACAGGGGAAAGTAACCGGTTGGGATTACATGTTAGATGAAGAACCTATGAAAGAAATTGATGATGGGGATGTTTTTTATGCCTTAATGCCTGAATCTAGAGTTGGCTTACAGGACGGAATAGGCATAAGAGATGCCAGAGCGAATTACTACAACTGTGTATATTTTGATTATTATGCAGATACGGCTTTTTATGCAAAAGCTCCTGATGGGAAATTTACTCCTGAAGAAGAGCAGGAAGTGATTGCGATTTTGTCAAGCTTCAGATTGGTATTATAGTAGTGTATGATTGTAATAAGGTTTAAAAAAG
>CANQQN010000074.1 GCA_947625995.1 uncultured Lachnospiraceae bacterium | reverse complement strand
AGGACTGGCATGTCTACATAAGCAACAACTATGCCAACATCGGGACAGGCACCGGCATCCGCATGACGGCCACCTACACCACGGACAGGCGTGTCCCCGTAAACACCGGCATCACCAACACGGTGAAATTTACCGGGACGGCATCAAACGGCTCCACTGTCACGAAGGAAGCCTCCGCAGTAGCCATGGTGGCCGCGCCGGAATTGGAAGTGACGAAAACCACGGACGAGGAAGATTATCCCCTGAGCGGCAGGATCAACTTCACGGTGACGGTGCAGCAGAAGGAGGACAGCGCAAGGCAGGACCTGCGGGCTCTGGACGTGTTCATCAATGATACCATGAAACGGGGCCTGACTATGGCAAACATGAAGGATACCGATATCACTGTGGAAAAGATAGGAAAAGACGGCAGGCGCACAGTGCTGTCACCCTCCTCTTACACGGTCTGCAGGAAGGTCTCCTTAAAGTCAGGGGACTACAGCCTTGATCCCTCCGCTGTGGAAACTTCCGGAGAAAGATCAAACCAGACCTTTGCCATCAGGACGAATCAGTACCTTGACTACGGAGAGAAGCTGGTGGTCACCTACCCTGTGGAGTACAGCAAAGAAGATCTCACCCGCGGCGTCAGTAATACCGCAAAGGCACAGGCCATCAACGCGTCACAGGTGCAGGCGGAGGCAAACGCAGTGACCATGGACGGGAACTTTGAGATCACCAAGACTTCCGACAAACAGATGTATAAGCCCGGAGAGATCGCCACATACACCATAACCATCACCCAGACGGAGGATACGCTCCGTAGCTGCCCCATGATCACGGACAATTTCAGGGCCTCCGGGCTTGATGATAGAAAGTGGCAGGACTATTACGTGGAGGGTTCCCTGAAGGTATCCAAGTCCGATGGGACGAATTATACGATACTTGATCCGGACGACATGTACATGGGCGGATATGCCGCCTGTGAGATGGACAGGTATTCATCGGATTTCAGGCTGACCTTTCTGGGAAATTCCGCAAACCTGATGCAAGGGGAGTCCGTCACCATTACCTACCAGATGAGGATGGAAGAGCCCCTTCTGTATGAGACCCACGGCCCGGTGGACAACACTGCCAGCATCAGATACGATCTGGATGGCGGCAGGGAGCATGTGGAGAAGCATGCCGATTGTCAGGTGGAAGTTCACAGGCCGGAGCTTTCCATCAGCAAGGATGTGAACGGCTACCAGTGGAAACTGCGGGACCATGTGGAGTACACGGTGGACGTGACCAACACCGGAGCGGTAGAGGCCAAGCATGTGGTTGTAAGCGACAAGGACCTGCCGGCTCCCATTGCCATCGACCAGAACAGCATCCGCGTCTACGATGTTGACAATGAAGGATATGAGACACCTGCGGAGGGCGTCACGCTGAATAAAGATTCCGCAGGGAACACCTTTAGCATGGAATGCCCCTCCATGGCGCCGGGGAAAAGGCTGCGGATCAGATACGAAGCAGTAGTGGGGAAAGGCGTGGCTTATAACACGGACATCACCAACCGGGCGTATGTATCGGCAGAGGATGTTTCAAGCATCATGGACGACGCGGTGATCACCGTCAAGGGCATCGCAAAAGTAAACGTGGAGATCACGAAGAAGATCAAAGCAGAGGACCTCTCCCATGAATACAGGGACGTAGCCTTCATCATGACGCTGGAGGGCACGGACAACGACGGGAACAGCCACAGCTACAACCGCCTGATCCGGTTCACGGAAGAGTATGCCAAGAACCACACCGATGAAGCCGGGTATGTGTCTGTGAAGGCGGTTTTTGAAAACATCCCCGCAGGGGTGTACACCGCAGGAGAGGAACAGCCTGTATCCTATGCGTTTCAAGAGATCAGAGACGTTCAGGGCGGCTCCGTCCGCGGGCAGACGATCCTGTTCGACTTTTCGGACATGGAAGACGGTGACAAAGTATCCGGAACGTTCATCAATAAAAAAGATCTCGGCCCGTTCTTCACAGATACCGCCGTGGCAGTGAACCACTTCAACGTGAAAGATGAGGACAGGGCAGAATGACCGGAAGGAAAAACCTATGGGCTGCCGGGATGAGACCGGCAGCCGATCCACCTGTAGAGGTGGGATGCAAAAGCCCTTGTTGAATTAGAAGAAAGAAAGGAGGAGGCGAGGCAATTCCTCCCTCACCTATAGATCAGGGGGATCCTTGCCGATTTTTAAATGAAAAAGAAAAGAAAGGCCGCCTGTGTGCTGGCGGCGCTGGCCGTGGCTGCTGCGGCGGCGTCTGTTTTTGTAAGCGCCTATCTGACAGACAGCGCCCATGGGGAGAACCATTTCTCCGTGGGGCGCAATGACATCGAGATCCAAGAGACCTTTGCGCCCGCCCCGGACGTAAACCCCGGACAGGTGACGGTAAAGCATGTGACTGTAAAGAACGTAGAAGGCACCGAGTGCTACACAAGAGTAAGGGTGAGGTTTACCTGCGGGGATATGCTGTCCTACGTGGATATAGACTATAACACCACAGATTGGGTCTATAACAGCGGCGAGGACTGTTATTATTACCGGGACTCCTTGAAGGAAGGGGAAGAGACCAAGCCCCTGTTTACCAAGGTAACGGTAAAGCCGGGTGTCACGCAGGAGCAGATCGACGAGGTTGGCGATTTCGATGTAATCGTTCATGCGGATTCCATACAGAAGGGGAACGCGAAGGACTATCTTCAAGCATGGGCTTCGCGGCAAGCATAAAAAATATGCAGACTGAAATGATCTTGGAACATCAACGACGGAAAGGAAAGCGTGAAAAGCTTCACGACGGGGGTCGAACAATGAAAAAGACAGTATTTGCGATATCTATGGTGACAGCAATTATTTTTATAATCGGTATTATCTGGGCATCCGATGAAAAAAAGATTACAAATACAGGCAGAATGGGCGTTGTCAATGTGTCGTTATCCCAATGGTATCTCAATGATGCCGGAGAAAAAACTGCAGAACCGGAAGTGATCACGATACTGCCCGGAAGAACGGTTTCGATGATCCCGACAGTCACCAATGAAGGAGCCGGTTGTTATATCAGAAGCAGGTTAAAGGTGGCAGTAAAGGAAAATGGAGAAGCTTCGGACTTGAAACCGCCTTTTGGAACGGCGGATCTTGACGGGCTTTCGGGAGACTGGGCGATCGCGGGAGATTACATGTATTATACAAAACCTGTGGAATACGGCGCATCAGTTGAATTGTTCCGGGGATTTACGGTCCCAAAGGAGATAGGGAATGAATACGCCGGTACGGATATTGTGATAGAAGTTGAGGTTGACGCAGTACAGAGGGAATTTTTTGAACCGGACTTCAAAAGTGATTCTCCTTGGGGAGATCTGGATACGGAAACCTTTACAGGGTCCGATTACGATTTTGAAAAACTGCGTATGCGAAAGGAAGGGGAGATCACCGTATTCTACGAGGGAAGCGCTGAGGGACTGATGATTTTGCCGGAGGACTTTTTTTCCGTGTTTTCCGCCATGATGCCCGGAGGAACCTATACGGCGTCTGCAGAGATCAAGAACAAGAGCAGCGAAGCGGCGGAGTTATTTTTTAAAACAGAGGTGCTGGAGGATCAGCCGTTGTTTGATCAGCTATTTTTAAGTATCCGACAAATATCCCGGGACGGAAGCATAAAAGTGCTCTATGAAGGAAGCTGCAATTCAAAAACCTTGCAGGAATATTGTTCTCTGGGAGTGTTTGAGCCGGGGGCCGAGGGTACTCTGCAATACGCCGTTTCTGTGCCGAAGGATCTAAAAAATATATATGCATTGGAAGAAGGAAAGGTAAACTGGTATTTCAAAGCTGCTGATAAAAATCCAAAAGGCTTGCGAACGGACGCGCCGGGTACGGGAGACACCAATCGTTTTGTTGCTTTGCTCTGCGCCTTTTCTGTTTCCTCTTTTCTGCTTTTGATCCTGAAAAAGACTGTAAGATAATTGTCTGATTTTTCTGATATCTTTTTTCAACAGAACTCTCCTTTTTCTTTCATGGATTTTTAAAAAAGAAACTTGATTTCTCTGTCATTCTCTAGTATATTAGGGTATATGATAGAAGGGAGAAAGTCCAATGCAGGAATTAGTAAAAATCGCAGTGGATGCAATGGGGGGAGACAATGCCCCGAAGGCCGTGGTGAACGGCGTTGTTGACGCTGTGAATGAACGTCCGGAGATTTTTGCATATCTGGTAGGAAAAGAAGAGTTGATCCGGGAGGAACTGGCACAATACAGTTATCCCGCAGATCGCATTGAGGTCGTTCCGGCAACGGAAGTGATCGAGATGGCAGAATCGCCTACCACTGCCATTCGCAGAAAAAAGGACTCCTCTATCGTGGTTGCCATGAAACTGGTAAAAGAAGGAAAAGCAGACGCCTTTGTCTCTGCAGGCAGCACAGGCGCCATACTTGTGGGAGGACAGGTCATCATAGGACGGATTCGCGGCGTGGAGAGGACGCCTCTTGCTCCGCTTATCCCCACAGAACGGGGTGTGACGCTTTTGATCGACTGCGGGGCCAATGTGGACGCCCGAAGCAGCCATTTGGTTTCCTTTGCCAAAATGGGGTCCATTTACATGGAACATATCATGGGCGTAAAGAATCCCACGGTTGGAATCGTAAACATAGGCACGGAGGAAGAAAAGGGAAATGCGCTCGTGAAAGAAACGTTCCCTCTTTTAAAAGCATGTAAGGACATCAATTTTGTGGGAAGCGTAGAGGCCAGAGACATTCCGAAGGGCACGGTAGACGTGGTGGTCTGCGAGGCCTTTGTTGGCAATGTGATCTTAAAGCTGACGGAGGGTGTTGCTTCAACGGTCATGCATATGATCAAAAAGGGCATGATGAATTCTCTGAAAAGCAAGATCGGCGGCCTGCTTGTCAAGCCGGCTCTGAAAGAAACCTTAAAATCCTTTGATTCCAGTCAATACGGCGGCGCACCGCTGCTTGGATGCAACGGTCTCGTGGTGAAATGCCACGGCAGTTCCAATGCATTGGAGATAAAGAATTCCCTGATTCAGTGCATTTCTTTCAAAGAACAAAAAATCAATGAAAAAATTAAAAATCTGATAACGGAGGACCGTGCGGCAGAGCAGGTGGGAAATGTAAAGTAGCCGTAAGCACAGGTTCACGTTAGAAAGGGGCAGTCATGGAACTTGAAAAGGTGATTGAAATTGTTTCCAAAGTGATGGGGATCGACAAGGAGAAAATCTCTGCGGATTCCAAGTTTGAAGATGATCTTCAGGCGGATTCACTGGATCTTTACCAGATCATTATGGCCATCGAAGAACAGTACAATATTGAAATTTCCGATGAGGATGCAGAACAGATCGTAACGGTTGGAGATGCGGCCGAAAAGCTTGAGAATGCGATCAATTAATGTAATGGTGCATGGATGAAGAAGCCCGTCAGGGCTTTTTCATTTGTACAGAGTATGATACGGAAAGGCGCAGGTCAGTTATGAACATACAGGACACAAGACAGCTTGAGCAGAATATTGGATATCGTTTTCAGGATCAGAGCCTTCTGAAAACGGCTGTGACGCACAGTTCTTACGCCAACGAACACAAAATCCCTCCTGTCAGTGATAATGAGCGTCTGGAATATCTCGGCGACGCGGTGTTGGAGCTTATAGTCAGTGAATTTCTCTATCATTCAGAGCCGGACAAGCCGGAAGGAGAAATGACAAAGCTCCGCGCCAGCATTGTGTGCGAACCGACTCTTTATCTATGCGCGAAGAACATTTCTCTCGAAAACTATCTTCTTTTGGGAAAGGGAGAGGAAGGAACAGGGGGAAGGCAGCGCCCTTCCATTGTATCAGACGCCATGGAAGCGCTGATCGGCGCGATCTATCTTGACGGTGGTTTTGCTAGTGCGAAAGAGTTTATCGATCATTTTATTTTGAATGATCTGGATCATCTGCAACTCTTTTTTGATAGCAAGACCATTCTGCAGGAAATGGTTCAGAGAAACGGCGCCGTGGAGCTTGTTTATGAGCTTGTGAGAGAAGAAGGTCCGGATCACAACAAAACCTTCGTGATAAACGCCACGCTGGGCGGAAGGATTCTGGGAACGGGAAGCGGACATACGAAAAAAGCGGCGGAGCAGGAGGCGGCTTACAGGGCCATCCTTTCTCTGAAAAGAAATCAGGAAATATAAGACACAGGTGGATACATGTATTTAAAATCTATAGAAGTGCATGGATTTAAATCCTTTGCAAACAAGATTGTTTTTAAATTTCACAACGGGATCACCGGCATTGTAGGGCCGAACGGCAGCGGCAAGAGCAATGTGGCCGATGCTGTCAGATGGGTGTTGGGAGAGCAGAAGATTAAACAGCTTCGCAGTTCCAGTATGCAGGATGTGATCTTTTCCGGGACTGAACTCAGGAAACCTATGAGTTACGCATCTGTTGCCATAACCATTGACAATTCCGACCATCAGCTTGCCGTTGACTATGAGGAAGTGACGGTAACAAGACGTCTGTACCGGTCCGGTGAGAGCGAATATCTTCTGAACGGCGCGCAGTGCCGTCTCCGGGACATTCACGAAATGTTCTATGACACCGGAATCGGCAAGGAAGGGTATTCCATTATCGGTCAGGGGCAGATCGACAAGATCCTTTCCGGAAAACCGGAAGACCGCAGGGAGCTTTTTGACGAGGCGGCAGGAATCGTCAAATTTAAGAGGAGAAAAGACGCCGCTCAGAAAAAGCTGGAGAATGAAAGGCAGAATCTTGTCCGCACAAACGATATCCTGTCAGAGCTTGAGAAACGATTGTCCCCTCTGGAAAAACAGGCAGAGACGGCAAAGCTCTATCTGAAAAAAAGAGAGGAATTAAAAACCTTTGACGTTAATATGTTTTTGATGGAACTGGAGCGGATCAAAGCTTCTTCCAACGAGGTGGAACAACGGTTGTCCATTGCGCAGGATCAGCTTCAGGAGGCCAGTGAAGCTTACGGCCTTACCAAGCAGGAATATGAGGCCGTTGAGCAGAAGGTAGCCGATGCAGACCGGACGCTGGAGGAAACCCGCGCGAAGTTGAACGACACAACAGTTGGCAAGGAGCAGATGGAAGGACGGCTGAATCTTCTGAAGGAGCAGATCCGTTCTGCCCGGATGAATGACGAGCATATCATGTCCAGACTGGCGGCCATCGATGAAACAAAAGAACAGCGAGAGTCAGAAAAAACAAATCTCCTGAAAGATCAGGAGGATAACCGTAGGGTGCTTGCCGCCGCGGTTAAAAAACAGGAGGAGCAGGAAGAAAGGCTTCAAAAGCTTCAGAAGGAGATCGAGGAAGAGGAACAGCAAATCGAAGCCCATAAGGCGTCCATCATCGAACTTTTGAACAAAAAAGCCTCTTTAAAGGCAAACCGCCAGAAGTTTGACACGATGATGGAACAGGTTCAGATCCACAGTGGGGAACTGAACCAGAGACTGGTAACGCTGCAGACAAGCGAGAAAGCCTACCGGGAAACGGTTCTGGAACTTGAGGAAGAACTTACGGAGATCGAAGGGAAGATCGACCGCTATACCGGAGAAGGAACTGATCTTGAAGGCCGGTTAAACGAGATCAGACAGTGGATGCAGAAAAATAACGATCTGCTTCAGGAGAGGCAGGCGGCATATGTTAAGCAGCGCTCCCGTCTGGAGTCTCTGACCAATCTTACGGAACGGTATGAAGGCTACGGGAACAGCATCCGCAAGGTAATGGAGCAAAAAGAGGCCCACAAGGGCGTGATCGGCGTGGTTGCCGATATCATCCAAACGGAAAAAAAGTATGAGACAGCCATTGAGACAGCGCTGGGAGGCAGTATCCAAAATATCGTTACGGAAGATGAGGACACCGCGAAAACTATGATCCGTTATTTAAAGGAGCATAAATTTGGGCGGGCTACCTTTCTTCCCCTGACCAGCATTGTCGGACAAAAACGCCGGAAAAATGAAGAGGCGCTGCAGGAAAAGGGCGTGATCGCCGTTGCAAGCGATCTTGTTTCCACATCGCCAAGATATAAAGCTGTAAAAGAGTATCTGCTGGGCGGTTTTTATGTGACAGATACAATGGACAATGCCCTGCAGCTTGCGAGAAAATATAAGTACACCCTGCGGATCGTCACGCTAGACGGAGAACTTTTGAGCCCCGGCGGTTCCATGACCGGCGGCGCGTTCAAGAACACCAGCAATCTCCTTGGAAGAAGAAGAGAGATTGAGGAACTGACAAAGACTGTTGAAAAGCTTCAAAAAGAAGCCAACCATATTCAGAAAGAAATTGAGGAGAAGAAAAAAGAGCGGGACCGTGTCCGTCTTCTGCTGGAAAAACAGCGGGAAACCATACAGAAGCAGTATTTGCGCCAGAATACAGTCCGTATGAAGCTTGGGCAGGCGCATAGCGACGTAAAGTCGGTTGAGGAGCAGTTTGAGGAGATCAGCAGAGAGAAGCAGTCTGTTGAACTGCAGATAGAAGCGATCAAAAGCCAAAAAGAAAAAATTGTCTCTGATATGGAAAAATCTTCTGCTACGAGGAAGGACTTGACGGAAGCCATCGAGGG
>CANQQN010000073.1 GCA_947625995.1 uncultured Lachnospiraceae bacterium | reverse complement strand
CCCTCTTGCGGCTTACCCTGTAGTAGGCGTTAAGGCGGTTCTGTACGATGGTTCTTACCATCCGGTGGATTCCTCCGAAATGGCTTTCAAGATGGCTACCATCCAAGCCTTCAAGAAAGGCTTCATGGAGGCCAGCCCCGTGCTTCTTGAGCCCATTGTATCTGTGAAGGTGGAGGTTCCCGACAAATTTACCGGCGATATCATGGGCGATCTCAACAAGAGACGCGGCCGTGTGCTCGGTATGAATCCCATCGGCCACGGCAAGCAGCGCATTGAGGCAGATGTTCCCATGACGGAGATGTTCGGCTACGGCACGGATCTTCGTTCCATGACCGGCGGCAGAGGCGAGTACGAATACGAATTTGCCCGCTATGAGCAGGCGCCCTCTGACGTACAGGAGAAGGAGATCAAGGCAAGAGCGGATGCGGTTGCCAATATGGATAACTAAAGTTTTGATGACAAGAGAAGACCGGGCAGTTCCCAGAATCGGGGACTGCCCGGTTTTTTGCGGTTGTTACGGTTCGGGGGTTACGGAGCAGCTACAGCGCAGGCCGCCCGGAGATCTTCAAGGCAATACTCACATACCGGACAGATATGTCTCGAATATGCTCTGTTGCTCCGGAGACATCATGGATTTGATCTGTTCCATGGTGTCAAGATCCGGGTTTTCTTTTTTCTCTCTTTCAAAATCCTTGGACAGCGTCTGGTAGGTCTGGTACATCTGGTACATATTGGCGAAATTCAGGATCTGGTCAATGGCGTCCTGTTTATCTGGAGGACAATATTTTCTGATATCCTGCAGCAGATCCAGAATACTGGCGTTTTCCTTTTGCAGAGAGCAGGCGCTTAAAGTGCCTTCATCTTTGTTGAAAAGCTCCATGGTGTTTTTCAGTTCCAAAATCTTAACATAAACAGAAAGCAGGCGCTGTTCCGAAAGCTGGATATAGGGAAGGGCGGCTTTTAAAATCCGAAGCTGGTTGTTTTGGATCAGATTGTCAAAGGAGGTTGTGTTGGATTGTTCGCTCATAGAATCCTTCTTCGTGATCTGTTGAAAAAGTATATGCCGGAAAAATGAAAAGTATGACGAATCAGGGAAAATTTCATACAGTAAAGTATAACAAGTAGGGAGGCAAAAACAATGCAAGGGCGTTTGATCATAGATGGAAACGCTGTTTATGAAATAGATACGGAGTGTATGCAGAGGATGGAAAAATATCAGAGAAACGCCGGACAGGGACAACAGAGGCGGCAATCGGAAAGATCCTTTGAACGTCCGGATCGCAGTCAAGGATATCCCCATGTGTAAAGACGGATCCAACCGGACAGCATTCCTTATAAGATAAAAAACAGACGCCCGGCTTATGGCCGGGCGCCCGTTTTTTCAAATGGCTCAGATATGGGTCAGAAGTTGCCGTTTCCGCAGCAGCACAGGAGCAGGAGAAGCAGCAGGCATCCGTTGTCGCCAAAAGCATTGGCGCCCAGAGCACCGTTGCAGCCGCATCCATTGTCGCCATTGTTCAGGAGAGACAATAAAACGAGAATCCAGATGATTGAGCAGCAGGAATTACCTCCGTCGTTGCATCCACATCCGCAGTTGGTAGCTGTTAAATCGCTCATGATCATTCCTCCAAATTTTTCTTTACACTGATAACATATGTAACGGCGAAAATAAAGTTACAAATCTCCCCAGAATTCATATTTTAAAACAGAGAAACCAATTCGGTGCAAAAAACCGTTTTTTAAAATTGTTATATTTTAAATTGAATGAAGTCAGGAGGAGATGGACTTGAATCGGGTACGGGATGAAATAGAGTATAGAAGCTGGAAGAGAAGCATCTATAACGGCAGAGGGGTTGGCATTGCCATACTGGACACCGGTACATTCCTGCATGAGGATTTTGCGTCCAGAGTGACATGCTTCCGGGATTTTGTAAACGGCAGACAGATCCCCTACGATGATAACGGACACGGTACCCATGTGACGGGCATAGCCGCGGGAAGCGGCGGATGCTCCGATGGAAAATACGCGGGCATCGCCCCCGGCAGTCACATTATCGGCTGTAAGGTGCTGGACGAACATGGAAACGGAAATACAAAGGATGTGTTAAAGGCCCTTGCATTCTGCATTGAAAACAGGCAGCGCTATCAGATCAGGATCATCAATATCTCCATTGGAACCATTCCGAAAGCGGAAAGCAATGAAAAAACAAGCCTGATACAGGGCGTGGAGGAAGCGTGGGATGCGGGGATCGTGGTAGTTGTGGCCGCGGGGAACAACGGACCCGCACCGATGAGCGTTACCACGCCCGGTATCAGCAGAAAGGTGATCACGGTAGGCTCCTCGGAGGAAGAGAGCCAGAAAAGATACGGCGCAGTGAAAACGGGATATTCCGGCAGAGGCCCCACTCCCTACTGTATCGTGAAGCCGGAGATCGTGGCGCCGGGGGCAAATATCACCAGTTGTTTAAACAGACAGAAAGAGTACTGTGTCAAAAGCGGCACCTCCATGGCTACCTCTGTGGTTTCCGGGTGCATTGCGCTGCTTTTGGAGAAATACCCTTCCATGACGAACAGAGACGTGAAGCTACGGCTGTTCGAGCGGGCCGTGGATATGGGACAGCCCAAAAACAGGCAGGGCTGGGGAAAGATCAACCTGCATACCCTGCTTTAAAACTTTAAAAGCGCTGCCTGTCATTTCCGGATGCGCAGCTTTTTTTTGAGTTGTTCAAGCTTATAAGGGGAGACGGGAAATACCATGCCGTTATCAAGGATCACCTGTCTGGCCGTGGAATCCAAGGAAGACACATGGGGCAGGCTGATAATGGCAGAACGGTGGCATCTGAAAAAAACATCGCTGTCCAAGTCTTTTTCCAGATCGTCCAAAGAACCATAAAATGTGGTGAGTTCGTTTGCCGTGTACAGGTTCAGCCGGTGCTGCTTTTCCGCAGGAGAGATACAGATGATCTTTTTTTCGTTGATCAGATGCTGGCAGCTGCCGATCTTGATCTTTAGCTGGTGGGGCCTGTAGGATTTGCCGGCGTTCTGAAATGCTTCGTAACGGCGAAAGGACAGATCCAGAGCGTTATAGATCCGTTCGCGCAGATCGCCCTTGTCTTTGATGATATAGTCCAATGCTTCCACCTGAAATTGGAAGGTCAGGGGAATGCATTCCTCATGGGTAGTGATGAACAGAATAAACCCTCTGGGATCAAAATGCCGGATCTGCCGTGCGGTTTCAACGCCGTTTTGGCCGTGACCAAGGTCTATATCCAGCAGGTAGATCCCAAAGGTGTCACAGTTGCGGAGGGCACCCAAGAGTTGTTTGGGATTGTCAAAAGAATGAACCTGTGGCTTCATGCCATCGGAATGGAACAGAAGATAGTCGCTGACAAAGGTCTCCAGAAGTTTTCGTTCCGCAGGATTGTCCTCGCAGATATAGATAGAAAGCATAGTTACCTCCTTTTCTCCTCAGGCATAGGATAGATCCGTAATGTCTGGGTGAATGTATGGTTTTCCAGACCGGTGGTATGTACAATGTTTTTGCAGGTTCCCAGCAGTTCTTTTGCGTTATAAAGCCCGGAGCCCCGGCCTTCTCCTTTGGTGGAATAGCTGCCGGAATAGATCTGAGCCATGGGAATAGCAGTCTCAACACAGGAGTTTGCTACAATGATCTGCAGGCTGTCTTCCAGCGAGATAAACGCTACGGTTAAATGTGGAGCTTCGCATTCTTCCGCGGCCTCAATGGCGTTGTCCAGAAAGACGCCCATGACCCGCGCCAGAATAAGGGGGTCTGCGGAAATTTGGGAGATGGGCTCCGCAATTTCCAGCCGCACGTCAATGTTACAGAGAACCGCATAGTTGAGTTTGGCGGCCAACAGGCTTTTCAGTGAAGAGGAATTTAAATGGGACAGGCCGGTGAGGCGGGTGTCCACCGCCTCTATGCTTTGGCCGGTAGGTTTGATGTATGTATCAAAATATTCGATCAAGTCTCTGTGTTTCTGGTCGGCGTCCGGAGCAAGGGGATCTGTGTGGATCAGTTCGTCCAGCGTTATCAGGATATTCAGATAATCGTGCTTGAATTTCCGCAGCTTTCCGGCGTTTTGTTCCAGATTATCCATGTAGCTTTTCAGGAGCGCGTCCTCCGCTTCTTTTTGTTCCATCAGTATATTCTGGCGTATGACGCGCACCACATGGAGCAGGAGCAGCGTGCTCATCAAAAAGTAGATAAAAAAGAGGATACAGTTGAAGAAAATAGCCTTCGGAGAATAGTCGTATAGCTGACCAAATTCGATATTAAAGCATAAGACGACGGAACACAGGACCAGTTCCAGAAGCACCAGAACAATGGTCTTTTTGTATTGCTTGTGGATGCCTGCGGCGAAATGCTTTTTCATATAGATGCCGATGGAATAGGACATCAGGAACATCAGGATGAAATAGACAATATAAAAGCATATTCGTGGCGCCGGATGTTGAAAAAGGTACTGCACGTCTATATGGAAACAGGCCTGCAGAAAAACCAGCATAAGATTGTTGCTGACTACAGAAAGCATGTAGCAGAACAGGGCGGAAACACAGTTGATCAGTTTGTTTTTTGTAATGAAAGCAATAAATAATATGTAGGAGGCAATACCTATAAATGTTAAAAAAAAGAAGTCATATTGAAAAAAACATAAAACCATTATAAAAATGGAAAAGGGCACAGTATAGCGCATTTTTATTTTCTCTGTCAAGGGATTAAAAAAAACAGAGGAAAAGGTAAGCGCATTAAATAATACATCCAAGATCACAGGCTTTCACTCCAAATCGATCATGTAAAATACAGATATTCATACATCACTGTATTATAAAGCATATAATGGGAAAAAGCAATATAAAAGTTTCTATATTCATATAATATCATAAAAAGTTTATATTAAGAACATATTCCAGTAAATTTATATGGAAAAAATTTATTCAGGTAAATAATCCCATTATTCAGGTAGAGCTTAAGACTTTTTAAAAAAAATGTGATACAGTAAAACAAAAAGCTATGGGGATCATATGGAAGAAAGAATTGCCGGAAGGATTTGTTCATTCTGCTGCCGGGATGAGAGCGGGGAAGAACAGGAAATCATACAATACGGGATCACCCTTTTAACGGAAAGTCTGTTGAAAACAGCAGCGCTGTTGTTCTTCGGGGCATGTATCGGAAAATTTTGGGAGTGTCTGGGATTTTTGGCCGTGTTTTGTTCTATCCGCAGCAATGCAGGCGGCATTCACTGCAAGACAAACGCAGGCTGCTTTGCAGTAATGTTTCTGCTGTTTGCGGCGGGGATGGCGGCGGATTTTTTCGGAATCTCCAGAGGAATGTGTACAGTCGTTTACATACTGAGCGTGTGCGTGTGCCTTTGCTTGGCTCCGTCCGCAACGGAAAACAATCCCATTGCCGATCCCAAAATACGCAGGAAGAAAAAGGCTGTGTGCGTAGGCTGGCTGACCATCTGGTATATGCAGCTGTTGTTTTCGGCCGCGCCTGTCAGTACAGGGTATGTTTTCGTGTCAATGACCGGTATCGTTGTATCTATTTTATTGCAGGAGGGGATGAAGGAATGGAAGAGCGTAGGATCGAAAAGCTGAAAGCCGCAGTCTGCAGGCTGGCAAAAAATACGGCCATGCGGTCGGTGGGAAGAAGTATACCACATTTTTTTCATGAGCCGAAGCTGCCGGAAGCGCTGAAAAAGCAGACGCAGAAGTAAAGCGCTGGAGAAGGGCAGCGGTGGGAATTTGGAAGATAATGGTCAAAAGAGTAACCCTAAAAGAAAAAAACTCTATAATGGAAAAAGGTGGAGTATTGTTAGCAAATAACCTTAGGGAGGTATGATCATGAATAAGAAAAAAGTCATAGTTTTTAAACATTGCAATTCTTTTCCTGTCACTGGCATATCGTGGCGTGGATGTTGTTTATGGAGAAGAACATCAAGAAGATGGAAGCTCCTATAGATATGAATATGAGATCAAGACAGACGGTATGGTCAAGATCACCGATGTTCTGCTCTCAGATAGTTTATATCCTCAAAGTGTCAGTGAAAAATGCATCATTCCCTCTGAGATCGAGGGCCGCCGGGTGACAGAGATAGGCTATCATGCTTTTGCGAAAGAGTCGCTGAAGTTTTATTATGTTTTTATCTCTTCCACAGTCATTACTATTGACGGGCGAGCGTTTAGTTTAAAGAATCTTCAGGAAGTCGCTATGGAAGAAAGTGTGCAGGAATCTTGATCTTCAAAGTGGTTACGGAAAAACAAGCCTTGAATGCCGGTCAGTTACTTATCGCCGACATGTACTCAGATGAAAGCGTTACGGTAGAAGATGCGCTGCGGATATTAAAAAGTATCGTCGGGATGGAGTTTGACGGGTATTGTTGAGTTTGGGCAAATCCAAATGCAGTATGGCATAGGGGCCGGATAGGAAAAGTGTGGGGAAATGAAGCAAAAAGGATTTGCCATTTATCCGGCCCCGTTTAAAAACTGGTTTGGTTGACATTGCAAGAAAGAAACAGACAAGTTGTTTCCTTTTTGTCAGAATATTAAATTATTGACGAAAATGCTATTTTAAGGAGGAAAACGAATTATGAAGAAAAGGATATTAATAGGAATGATAGTTATTATTCTTATGACGAGTGGTATATTTGATCAAAGCACAATATACGCGTCAGAGGAATATACTGAGATTTATAGTCAGGATGAGGAGTATATTGAGAATGCATTAAATGAAAGAAAAAATAATGATGAAAAAATGTATCAGGAAATTTCTGAAGATGCAGAGTTTAAAACAGGTGAAGTGATTGTTACAATAAAGTGTGAGTACAGTGAAGAAGGTAAAACGTTTGATTATTCTGATTTCCCTGAAGTAGATATCAAGGGGATTGAATACTTAACAGAATTACCCCAAAATACTAATGATGAATCTGTTTATCATAAGCAATATTATCAGATATTATTACTTTATTTACAGGAAAATAATAGACAGGCGGTATTGGATGCTGTAAACGTTTTAAATGAAAATCCAATTGTAAAAACTGCAGAGCCAAATTATATTGTACACATGATAGAACCAGAAGAAAATATAATTGATTCTAATTCTTTAAACGATAGTGTTTTCCATGAAGACAGCATAAATGCAATTTCTTCAATAACACCCAATGATTCGTTATATAACGACCAATGGGGATTAAAAATGATCAACATGCCTCAAGCTTGGGAATTAACAACGGGATCAAAAGATGTTAAGATTGGAGTTGTCGATACTGGAATTGGCGAATGCCCTGATTTAAAAACAAATGTAAATGTAGGAAAGAATTTTGAAAACAATAAGATTGAACAGTTTGGCGATACAGACGGCCATGGAACACATGTTGCGGGAATAATAGGGGCAAAAGGAAATAATAATCAAGGTATTACAGGAATTGTCTGGAATACATCTTTGATACCTTTGAGAGTATCCTATACTGGTACTTCGATGGGAATAGATAAAATAATACAAGCAATTCAATATGCTGAGGAAAACCAAATTCCAATTTTGAATATGAGTTGTAGCGGTGATGGCTTTTCCAGAAGTTTTTATGATGCAATAAATATGTATAGTGGTTT
Organism: uncultured Lachnospiraceae bacterium; assembly: GCA_947625995.1. Lineage (GTDB taxonomy): Bacteria > Bacillota > Clostridia > Lachnospirales > Lachnospiraceae > CANQUC01. The sequence continues at coordinate 1,082 of CANQQN010000073.1, read as the reverse complement.
AGTGGTTGCATCTGCGGGAAATGATGGGAAGATTACAGATAATAATCTGTTCTTTCCGGGTGGTTTTGATTGCGATAATATTATATGTGTAGCAAATTTGGATCAAAATGGTAAGTTACACAGCTCATCAAATTATGGAAATATAACAACTGATTTGGCAGCTCCCGGAACAAATATTGTTAGTACATATCCAGTGAGCGGGAATGTGCAAGAGTTATATGTGAGATTGACAGGAACTTCAATGGCAGCGCCTCATGTGGCTGGTGTCGCAGCACTTTTACTGTCATATAATTCAAATCTGAGCCCTTATCAGATAAAAAGAGCGATTATGGATTCTGTGACTAAATCGTCGGACATGGCGGGAAAGACGGTAAGCGGTGGTTATTTAAATGCATATAATGCATTGAATCAGGTTTTAAAGAATAAGGTTTTAAATTATAAAGTTGTTTTGAAATATAAAAATTTAAAAAATGATACGCTTGTATCCTATGATGCTGAAGTAGAATATGATAAGGAATTAGCCAGTTTTTATAATTGTACATTTGAAAATTCGGTGTTTAAAGAAGTAAAAATGGATGTGACTGATGCAAAAAACAAAATTCAAATTGACGCACCTCAGGTTTTTGTGAATGACAGTGAAGGAATTCTGGCAGAATTGAGGTTCAATTGTCCGATGTCAGGTAAAAATAAAAATTGTCTAGATGGTTTTGGGAAAGGACAGGAGTTAGTTCATCTTTTTGGCAATAGTTCTATAACGACTTCAATGACAAAAGTCCTTATGGGAGATGTTAATCTTGACAATGAAGTAAATTCGATAGATGTCAATTTAATTTCAAGGTATGTAGTGAAGGCAACAACATTTTCTGAGACTCAATTACTGGCAGCTGATGTAAATGAAGATGGAGTGGTTAATTCTGATGACACCTTAAAAGTTCAAAGATATATTGTAAAACAAATTAATACATTTTGGAAATAAAAGTTTTTAAAAAAATGAAGAGATAGTTATGGTAACTCGGAAAAATGTAAATAAAACGAAAAACGGAGGTAGTTATTATGAGAAAAATCGCAAAAGGCTTGTTATG
>CANQQN010000072.1 GCA_947625995.1 uncultured Lachnospiraceae bacterium | reverse complement strand
AAGCTGCTGGGAGGCATTAAGAGCGCTCTTTCGGAACTGGACGGCAACGTTGCCATGGATGAACTGAATGAGACCGGACTTTTGAAGCTGACCGTAAACGGTCAGGCCGTGGAGCTTACCAAGGACGACCTGCTCATCGATACCGCCCAGAAGGAAGGTTATGTGTCCGAGCGGGAAGGTGAGATCTGTGTGGTTCTCGACACCAACCTGACCACCGCCCTTCTGGAGGAAGGCTTTGTGAGGGAGATCATCAGCAAGATCCAGACCATGCGCAAGGAAGCCGGTTTTGAAGTTACGGACAGGATCGTTGTCTCCCATACGGGAAATGCGAAGATCGAGGTGCTGATGGATGCAAACAGAGACGAGATCTGCAGAGAAGTTATGGCGGAGGAGATCACGAACGTGATCGACGGTTACGCGAAGGAGTGGAATATCAATAAAGAAAAGGTTACCATCGGCGTAAAACGGTTATGATAGGGAACCTGGATCAAACCCCTTTTTAAAACGGATATCTTAATATCAGATATAGTAATTTTGGAGGTAAATATGAACGAGATTTTTTTTGAAAAGGAACATTTCAAACAACAGGTAAAGGACAACGTGAAAGCGTTGTTCCGCAAAAAGGTGAAGGAAGCCAACCAGCAGCAGCTGTTTCAGGCAGTTGCCTACGCGGTGAAGGATGTGATCATTGACCAGTGGATGGCCACCCAGAGCGCCTTCGAGCAGCAGGATCCCAAGATCGTGTACTATCTTTCCATGGAGTTTCTCATGGGCCGCGCCCTTGGCAACAACCTGATCAATCTCTGTGCTTACGAGCAGGTGAAGGAAGCGCTGGAGGAGCTTGGATTTGACCTGAATGTGATCGAGGATCAGGAGCCGGACCCCGCCCTTGGAAACGGCGGCCTGGGACGTCTGGCGGCATGTTTTCTGGATTCTCTTGCGACGTTGGGCTATGCGGCTTATGGCTGCGGCATCCGTTACCGCTACGGAATGTTTAAGCAGAAGATCAGAGACGGCTATCAGGTAGAGGTGCCGGATAACTGGTTAAAGAACGGCAATCCTTTTGAGCTTCGCCGTCCCGAATATGCTACGGAAGTCAAATTCGGCGGTTATGTGGCTGTGGAGAGCGACGAGAACGGTCATCATATCTTTGTGCAGAAGGATTATCAGTCTGTTATGGCGGTGCCTTACGATATTCCCATCGTAGGCTACGGCAACAACATGGTGAACACCCTGCGCATCTGGGATGCGGAGCCGGTGAACTGCTTCCAGCTGGATTCCTTCGACAAGGGCGATTACCAGAAGGCCGTCGAGCAGGAGAATCTTGCCAGAAATATCGTGGAGGTGCTTTACCCCAACGACAATCATTACGCAGGTAAGGAACTGCGCTTAAAGCAGCAGTACTTCTTTATTTCCGCAAGTATTCAGACAGCGGTGAAGAAATATAAGGATTCCCATGATGATATCCGTAAGCTTTATGAAAAAGTAACCTTCCAGCTAAACGATACCCATCCTACCGTTACCGTGGCGGAACTGATGCGTATTCTGGTGGATGAGGAGAAACTTTCTTGGGATGAAGCGTGGGCGGTGACCACAAAGACCTGTGCCTATACAAACCACACCATTATGTCGGAGGCGCTGGAAAAATGGCCCATCGAACTATTCTCCAGACTGTTGCCCCGTATTTACCAGATCGTGGAGGAGATCAACCGTCGGTTTATCATTGAGATCCAGAAGAAATATCCCGGCAATCATGAGAAGGTTCGCAAGATGGCGATCATTTATGACGGTCAGGTGAAGATGGCCCACCTTGCCATTGCGGCCGGCTATTCCGTAAACGGCGTTGCCCGCCTCCACACAGAGATCCTGAAGCATCAGGAACTGAAAGATTTCTATGAGATGATGCCGGAGAAATTCAACAATAAGACCAACGGAATTACCCAGAGAAGGTTCCTGCTTCATGGAAATCCCCTGTTGGCTGCGTGGGTAACGGATCATATCGGTCCCGAATGGATCACGGATCTGCCCCAGATTCACAAGCTTGCCATTTATGCCGACGATGAGAAGGCGCAGCAGGAATTTATGAATATCAAGTACCAGAACAAGGTACGTTTGGCGGCTTATATCAAAGCCCACAATGGGATTGACGTGGATCCCCGCTCCATCTTTGACGTGCAGGTAAAGAGACTTCACGAATACAAGCGCCAGCTTTTGAACATTCTTCATGTGATGTATCTGTATAATAAGATCAAGGAACATCCGGAGATGGACTTCTATCCCAGAACCTTTATCTTTGGCGCGAAGGCGGCCGCCGGCTATAAGCGCGCAAAGCTGACCATTAAGCTGATCAATGCGGTTGCAGATGTGATCAATAACGATAAATCCATTGAAGGGAAGCTGAAGGTGGTGTTTATCGAAAACTACCGCGTGTCCAACGCAGAGATCATCTTTGCGGCGGCGGACGTCAGCGAACAGATCTCCACCGCAAGTAAAGAGGCTTCCGGTACCGGCAACATGAAGTTTATGTTGAACGGCGCCCTGACCATCGGCACCATGGACGGCGCAAACGTGGAGATCGTGGAGGAAGTGGGCGACAACAACGCTTTTATCTTCGGTCTTTCCTCCGATGAAGTCATCAATTATGAGAATAAGGGCGGCTACAATCCTATGGAGATCTTCAACACCGATCAGGATATTCGTCAGGTGCTGATGCAGCTGATCAACGGCTACTATGCGCCGCAGGATCCGGAACTGTTCAGGGATATCTACAATTCCCTGCTGAACACAAAGAGCAGCGACAGAGCCGATACGTACTTTATCCTGAAGGATTTCCGCTCTTACGCGGAAGCCCATGACAAGGTGGAAGAAGCCTACAGAGATGAGGCCGGCTGGGCAAAGAGCGCCATCCTGAACGTGGCCTGCAGCGGGAAGTTCACTTCCGACAGGACCATTCAGGAGTATGTAGATGAGATCTGGCATCTGGATAAGGTGACCGTAAATATGGATGAGGAGTAAATAAGATCCTAAGATTAAGAAATAGCCGTCTTGCCGACGGCTATTTCTCTGTTCAGATTTGTTGCTGTCAAAGTGTCGATAAGTGGCGTCGAAAGTATCAACTGTCAGCGAACTCCGCGATGGTGACGCCGGTGTCTCCTTCGCCAAAGGCGCCAAGACGAAAAGCTTTGATATATTTCTGCTTGCGCAGGTGCTGGTGAACGGCGTTTTTCAAGGCGCCGGTTCCTTTTCCGTGTACGATGCGCACCTGAGACAGATGAGCCAGATAGGCGTCATCCAGATATTTATCCAGCCGGGGCAGGGCTTCGTCCACAGTCTGTCCGATCAGGTTGATCTCGGAAGAGATGGTGGAGGATTTGCCCATATTGTAGGAACCCCTCTTTGCGGACTCTTCTTTCTGGGGCTTAGCGATGAATTCCAGATCCTTGATGTTTACCTGAGAGCGGAGAGCGCCCATCTGTACATACACTTCGCCCTTCTGGTTAGGCGGTGTGCTGACAGTGCCGTTTAAGCCCAAAGTCAGTACCTTAACAAGCGCGCCTACTTCAAAATCAGAAGCGTCCGCCTGCTTTTTGCGCGGCGCTTCCGTTTTGTAGGCAAGATTTTTTTCTACAGCAGACAGCTTTTCCCGCAGGGCGGAGCGTTCCTGCTCCATCTGCTTACTATTTGCGCCTGCGGCGCCGTATTTTTGAAAATTCCGGATAGTAGTGTCCGCGTAACTTTTTGCCTCGGAGAGGATCTTCCTTGCTTCCTCGTTGGCCTGCCGCAGGATCGCGTCCCGGCGGTTGGCGATTTTGTCATGCTTTTCTTCCAGTTTTTCCCGAAGCCGCTGGATTTCTTCTCTGTGGGCTTGAATCTGCTGCTGTTCTTTTTCAATGGTGACCCTGCTGGATTCCAGATCGGAGATCAGATCCTCAAAGCTTTCCTGCTGGGAGCTTAGTCGCGCTCTGGCGTCCTCGATGATGTAGCCGGGCAGTCCAAGTCGGGAGGAAATGGCGAACGCGTTGCTCTTGCCGGGCACGCCGATCAGAAGCCGGTAAGTGGGGCAGAGCGTCTCTACGTTAAATTCACAGCAGGCATTTTCCACCCCCGGCGTGCCGAGGGCATACACTTTCAATTCGCTGTAATGCGTGGTGGCCATGGTGCGCACCTGCATATTGTGGAGAAAGGTAAGGATAGCGATGGCAAGGGCCGCGCCTTCCGTAGGGTCTGTTCCGGCGCAGAGCTCGTCAAAAAGCACCAGAGAATGGCTGTCCGCATGCTCCAGAATGTTGACAATATTCGTCATGTGGGAGGAAAAGGTGGATAAGCTCTGTTCAATGCTCTGCTCATCGCCGATGTCCCCGTATACCTCCTCGAAAACCGCTAGTTTGGATCGGTCCAGAGCAGGGATGTGCAGTCCGGCCTGTCCCATCAGCGTAAACAGTCCCACCGTCTTTAAAGAAACCGTCTTGCCGCCGGTGTTGGGGCCGGTGATGATCAGCTGGTCAAACCGGTCTCCCAGACGGACGTTGATAGGCACCACTTTTTTGGGATCTAAAAGAGGGTGTCGGCCCTGACGAATGTTGATCCGGCCCTGCGTATTGAATATGGGAGCGGTGCCGTTGTAATCTCTGGCATAGCCGGCTTTTGCAAAAATAAAATCCAGACGGGTAAGCACATTTAAATTTTCTGCAAGCACATCCTTGTAGCCGGCGGCCTGTTGGCTTAAATCTGCCAGAATCTTTTCAATCTCTTCTTCTTCCTTCAGTTCCAGTTCCCGAATGTCGTTGTTCAGTTTAACTACAGACATAGGTTCGATGAACAGCGTGGAGCCGCTGCCGGACTGATCGTGGATCATACCGGGCACGGAAGAACGGTGCTCTGCCTTTACAGGAAGACAATATCTGCCGTTGCGCATGGTGATTACCGCATCCTGAAGATAGGTGCGGGTGGAAGCGCTGTTGACCATGGCGTTTAACTGGCTGTGGATCTTGTCGTTGGCGTTTTTCATGTTGCGGCGTATCTGACGGAGAGCGGGGCTTGCATCGTCCGCCAGATCTTCCTCAGACACGATGCAGCGGCGGATCTCAGCCGCCAGAGGCGTCAAAGGTTCGATGGCTTCAAAAAGAGGGTCCAGACAGTCTCCCTCTTCCTCGTCCCGCTGGCTGCGGGAATAAGCTTTGATGCGCTTTGCGTTTTCCAGAAGGGAGCAGATGTGTAAAAGCTCCTGAGCGGAAAGCGCGCTGCCGATCTCCAGCCGTTTGATGGAGGTGCGGATGTCCCGAATACCGTAAAAAGGCAGGCTGCCGTACTTGAAAAGTCTGGTGAGGGCTGCGGAAGTCTCATGCTGGGCGGAATTGATCTGTGCAAGGTCTGTCATGGGCGTAAGCTCCCGGCAGAGGGCTTTTCCCATGGAAGAGGAGGCGTAGTCCGTAAGCCGGGCAATGATCTTGTTGTATTCTAAAACGCGTAAAGCTTTTTCATTCATAAAAATCTCCATTCCGGAGCGTTTGCGCGACGGGCGATGAGAACTGCGGATGCAGCTTCTCATCTGCCAGCAATGGGATTTGGGACGCTCCAATCCCGGTGTGAAAAATCAGCGCATCAGCGTGATTTTTCACACGAATCTCCATTCGATGAGAAATATCAGCCTGCCTGTCAGGCGGCTATGGGTCATCGGAGGCAGGCTCCTGTCCCCATGGTAGGTTTTCTATAGTATACATCAGTTCCGTTTTGATAGCAAGGCGGGGAGCATAAAGAAAACGCGGAGGATCAAAATAGAAATTCCTTATTCTTTTCGGAATATAAATTTGTGTTTTGGAATCCGGTGTGTTATCATGAAGATACAGGATATTCTGAAAATCTGGAAGGATAGGAGCAATCAATGAAGTATATCGCAACATTACGGGAGGGAGACCGCATCGGCGACGTGTATCTGTGCAAGAATAAGCAGTCCCTTCTTACAAAAAACGGAAAACCTTATGAAAGCGTGACCCTGCAGGACCGGACCGGCACCCTTGACGGCAAGATCTGGGATCCCGGTTCTGCCGGCATCGAATATTTTGAAGAACTGGATTATGTGGAAGTGGTCGGAGATGTGACCAGCTTTCAAGGACATCTGCAGTTGAACATTCGCCGGGTCCGCAAGTGCGGTGAGGGCGAGTACGACCCGGGCGACTATCTGCCGGTGAGCGGCAACGATATCGAAGGAATGTATTCGGATCTGATGACGTTTCTTGGCAGTGTAAAAAACACATATCTGCAGCAGCTGATCAAAAGCTTTTTTGGAGAGGAAACGTTCAAAAAGGCGTTTTGCAATCATTCGGCAGCGAAAAACGTCCACCATGGATTTGTAGGCGGCTTGTTGGAGCATACGCTGGGCGTTGTGCGTTTGTGTAATTATCTGGCCACGGCTTATCCGGTGCTGAACCGGGATCTGCTTTTGACAGCGGCAGCGTTTCACGACGTGGGTAAGTTAAAGGAGCTTTCCGCGTTTCCGGAGAATGATTACACCGACGAGGGCCAGCTTTTGGGACATATTGTGATAGGCACCCAGTGGGTGAGCGAACATATCCGGCAGATCGAAGGATTTCCGGCAAAGCTTTCGGGAGAACTGCAGCACTGTATTTTGGCCCATCACGGAGAACTGGAATTCGGTTCGCCGAAAAAACCTGCTCTTGTGGAGGCGGTAGCCCTTTCCATGGCGGACAATACGGACGCAAAAATGGAGACCATGCGGGAGATCTTGGAGGCGCCTGCTGCTACGGACGGCTGGCTGGGATATAACCGGTTGTTTGACTCCAATATCAGAAGGACAGGGAAAGAATAAAAGATGAATAAAAATCAGCAATGTATCGTCAAAATTGAAGATATGAGTGATGGTGGAGAGGGTATAGGCAAGTTTGAGGGCTATACCCTCTTTGTGAAAGATGCCATCGTAGGGGATCTGGCAAAGGTGAAGGTGACTCGGCCCAAGAAAAATTACGGCTATGCAAGGCTGGAGGAGATCCTTACGCCTTCGCCTTACCGGGTGGAGCCGGCCTGTCCTCATCACAGGCGCTGCGGAGGCTGTCAGCTGCAGGCCATGGATTACCGGAAGCAACTGGAATGGAAGCTTCATAAAGTGAAGAACAATCTTGAGCGGATCGGCGGTCTGAAGGAGGTGCCCATAAGGGAGATCATTGGCATGAAAGACCCCTACCGGTACCGGAACAAGGCGCAGTATCCTGTGGGGTGGACGGAGATTGCAGGATCGGAGGAACAAAAAAACAGCCGGCAGGAAAAGCCGGAGAGCGTAGAAAAAAGATCCTGTGGAAGGATCATTACCGGATTCTACGCAGGGCGGACTCATGTGATCATAGATTCCGAGGATTGTCTGATCGGACAGGCAGTAAACGGGGAGATCCTGCGGATCATAAAGGCGTATATGGAGGAGCAGAAGGTGATGCCCTACGATGAGCGCACCGGAAAGGGGCTGGTGCGTCATGTGCTGATCCGGACAGGCTATCACACCGGAGAGATCATGGTGTGCATGATCGTCAATGGAAACAGCCTTCCGAAGGAAGAAAAGCTGGCGATGCGCCTGCGGGAGATTCCCGGCATGACAAGTATTATGCTGAATGTGAACAGGGAGCGGACCAACGTGATCCTTGGAAAGGAGGTACGGACCCTGTGGGGAAAAAGCTCTATTACAGATAAGATCGGGAATGTGGAATTCTCTATCTCGCCCCTGTCTTTCTTTCAGGTGAATCCCCTGCAAACGGAGAAGCTGTACAGGCGGGCGCTGGAGTACGCGGGGGGAAAGACAAAAAATGACCGCGGGTCGGCTGAAATCTTGGAGGAAACAAACGCAGCAGGTGACGGCGGAAACAGCCTGCAGGACGCAGTGGTGTGGGATTTGTACTGTGGCATCGGCACCATCTCCCTTTTTCTCGCGCAAAAGGCGAAACAGGTTTACGGCGTGGAGATCGTGCCGGCGGCTGTGGAGGACGCCCGCCGGAATGCGGCAGCAAACGGTATGACCAATGTGGAATTTTTTGTAGGCAGGGCAGAGGAGGTTGTGCCCAGAAAATTTGCAGAGGAAGGTATTCGCGCAGACGTGGTAGTGGTGGATCCCCCTCGGAAGGGCTGCGATGGGGCGTTGCTGGAAACGATCGTGAAAATGGCGCCGAAGCGGGTGGTGTATGTCAGCTGCGATTCCGCGACCATGGCAAGAGATGTGAAGTATCTGGTGGGGAACGGGTATGAAGTGAAGGAAGTGACGGCGGTGGATATGTTTCCGATGACTGTGGGGGTGGAGACGGTTGTTCAACTTTCCAAGGGAGAAATCCAGTCAAAGAAAATCAGGGTTGACTTCTCTCTGGAGGATATGGATATGTCCGGCTTCCAGAAAGGCGCGACCTATGGAGAGATCAAGGCTTATGTGAAAGAGCATACCGGGCTCACGGTTTCTTCCCTCTACATCGCGCAAGTGAAACAAAAGTGCGGGATTATTGAACGGGAGAATTATAATAAGCCCAAGTCGGAGAACGCCAAACAGCCACAATGCCCGCCGGAGAAAGAGGCGGCGATCAGGGAGGCGCTGAAGCATTTTAGAATGATTTGATTTGGATCAAAAGCTGGGGCACTGTTTTTAATTGCTCCAGCTTTTTTTCAAAAACCCATTGACAAACGTCAATGCGTCGTGTATAATATAGATAGATTGAAAATCGTCTATGGGAGGTG
>CANQQN010000071.1 GCA_947625995.1 uncultured Lachnospiraceae bacterium | reverse complement strand
TATCGCAGGGAATAAAATAAGGGCGGTCATAGAGCTCCGGCGGCAGATAAGCCAGATTGGTGGTCACCACATAGTCAATGAGCCCTTTGTCATAAGCCTTGTCAAATTTCTTCAGCCCATTGGTGAACAGGCCGAAGGTGGCGGTGGCAAATACCCGATTTGCTTTCCTGCGTTTCAGTTCAGAAGCTACGTCGATCATACTGTCTCCGGAGGAGATCATATCGTCCAGAATGATCACGTCCTTGCCTTCCACGGAAGGCCCCAGATACTCGTGGGCCACGATAGGGTTGCGTCCGTCCACGATCCGGGAATAATCCCGGCGCTTATAGAAAATACCCATATCCAGCCCCAGCACATTTGCCATATAAACGGCCCGCTGGGTACCGCCTTCATCGGGGCTTAAGATCATCATGTGGTCGCTGTCGATCTTCAGATCCTGAACTCGGCGACAGATATGTTTGATGAATTGGTAAGCAGGCTGCACATTCTCAAAACCCTTCAGCGGGATAGCGTTCTGCACCCGCGGGTCGTGGGCGTCAAAGGTGAGGATATTTTCCACGCCCATGTTCACCAACTCGTGAAGCGCCAGCGCACAGTCAAGGGATTCTCTGCCGGTGCGCCTGTGCTGGCGGCTCTCGTAGAGATAAGGCATAATCACCGTTACGCGGCGGGCCTTGCCGCCGATGGCCGCGATCACACGCTTCAGATCCTGAAAATGATCGTCGGGGGACATGTGATTGACCTGCCCCCGCAGGGAGTAGGTAAGACTGTGGTTTAGCACATCCAGCAGAATGTACACATCGTCGCCGCGGACAGAGGATTTGATCATACCTTTGCCTTCGCCGGATCCAAAACGGGGCGTATCACTTTTTAGCAGGTAGGTGTCTTTTTGATAGCCTGCCCATGCAAGGGTGGATTTGTGCGCACTTACGCGGTCTTTGCGCCACTCCACCAGATACGCGTCCACCTTTTTGCCCAGATCTTCGCAGCTTTTCAGGGCGATCAGCCCCAGAGGACCTACGGGGATCGTCTCCAGTACCTTGCCTTCTGTTAAAGATTTGTTTTCGTTGTTATCCATATTGGCCTCTTTTCTGTTTGAATTATTTATGTAAATACTGCTTCTTTTGAAAACGGATGTCGCTTCCGGTCATACGCAAAAACTGAAAACCGGAGATCAGCCGGGAGAAGGTACGGTCAAGATACTGCGCCTGCAGGTTGGCAAGCTCCAGATTCGTGGTAATGATCGTTCCCTGCCGGTTCTTCAGCCGGGTGTCGATGCACTGGCAGAAGCTGTTGATCACAAAACTGTTGGAGATCTCCGTGCCCAGATCGTCAATGATCAGCAGGTCGCACTGCATGATAGAACCGTATATGGCGTCCTCGTCCTCCTCCTGACGGAACTGATGGGCGGCCAGCCGGTCAAAAAAGTCTATGGCGCTTAAGTGCACCACGGAGTGGATGCTTTCGATCAGTTCCTTGGCGATGCAGTTAGACAAAAAGGTCTTGCCGACGCCGGTAGGCCCGTAGATCACAAGACTGCCCGGCTCTTGGGAAAAGTCCGCCACAAACTGTTTGGCGGCGCGCAGGGCGTTCTCCGCAAGGGCGTAGGGAGTTGTCCCCGATTTGGGATCGACGGTCTCCTTGTCATAATAGTCCAGACGGAAGGTGTCAAAGTTTTCTGCCTCATATTGTGCCCTGCGGTTGGATTCCCGATACAGAAGATCCGTGGCGGCTTTCAGAAAACAGGCGCATTTGCGGCCCTGTTCGTCAAAGCCGGTGTCTTTACAGACGGGACAATCGTAAGTCAGTGTCAGATAGCCTTCAGGGAAACCGCCCTGCTCCAGAAGCTCTTTTCGCCGGCAGTCGATGTCCTTCAGGATCTGCTCCAACCGGGCGGAAGCGGTCTCGTCCCCGCCGATCATCCGGGCGCCGTAGTCCGCCGCCGCTTCGGCTTCCTGATCATCCAGTTGTCCAAGCTCCGGAAGCTTCTCATGGGCGATCCGGATATGCTCGTCCAAAATGTGTTTGTGATGTAGTTGTCTGCGATGATAATCCCTCATGATCGCGTCAAACTGAAAATTTTTCAAAGCCATTGGTAGATCCTTTCAGCACAAGCCGGTTCTGTCAGCCTGTGGCAGAGCCTTTTACATTCAGAAGCTGCCGTTCCAGAGAATCCATATCGTATTCCCGCTGGGGGAAAGGTACGTTTTTGGCGGCTCTTTTTGATTTCTGGGCGATCGCGGGCGGATTCTGCATCCGGTATGCGCTGTCTGCTTTTTCCACGCCCTCCGGCGTGTGGACGCCGGCTTTGTGCCAGTTAGCCAGAATGGTGTCCGCATAGTCAAAACTGCCTTTGCCCGTAGCGCGGAGGGTGCGCCTGCAGGCTTCCTTTACCAACTCGTCCGGCATTTGGTACTCTCTGGTCCATTTGTCCAGATAAGCACGCTCATCCGCCACAAGGGAGCGGCCGGTGATGCCGAATTCCCGCATGACGGCCACGGAAAGACGGTCAAAGGACGCGATCCGTTCTCTTGCAAGGGCGGCGGTGGTGATGCCCTGCTTTGCCCATGCAATGGCCGTCGCTTCCACATACCGCATGCTTCGCCGGCCTTTGCTGACGCAGTATTCCACCAGACAGTCGATCAGGTCATTGTCAAAGCCAAGGCCGTCATAGATGAACATGAGATTTTCCAACTGGGCAGGCCCCAGCGGCTTGCCGAAATAGGTCTGGGTTACAAATTTTGCGGAATTAAAATTGCTGTCTTTTGCAAGACGCTTTTTTTCATCCAGTGTATAAGGATGCTTCTGGTACAGGGTGTCCTCCTCCGGCTGCGTCTGCAGTCCGGTGTCCGCTGCCTGCCTGCGTTTCAGGTCCAAAAAATTAATATGGCCCAGCGTGCCGCCTTCGTCGTAAACAAGCTCCAGCAGGCCCGCGGATTCCCAGTATTTCAGGGCAGTCAGAATATAGGTAACGGTATAGTCGAATTTTTTCGCCATTTTTTCAATAGAAAAAGTGGACGCCTGATGATTGACGCTCCTTAATATGTACAGATATATTTTTACATATTCGCCGTTTGCTGCCGGCATATAATGATCGATAAACTGATTGGATACGACCGTGGTATCCATTTGGCTGTTCATGCCAATGGTCAGATCTCCCATGACGGTTTCCTCCCAAAGATATCCCTTCCTTGTTTACGCTAATGATAACATGAAATCATAAAAAAGAGAAGCATTATTTTTTGTAAAAAAGTGCGAAAAGCCCGCATTTACAAGGGTTTTCGGTGTGGATAACAGACGGAAAACAAGCGGGATCTCCACATTGTCCCATTGTGGAAACTGTGAAAAAAGTGGATAACTTTTTGGCTTTTTTCTTTCCGGAAAAAGGGAGGCTGTGAAAAAAGTCGAAAAGTAACAGGTTTCAGGGATCTGTGTCGGTTTGTGGGAGCCCAAACAAAAATCCACATGTATCGACAAAATAAACTGTTGATAAACATGTGGATATTGTGGATAATTAAAGAAAAAATTTTTAAAAACAGAAAATTATCTGCCGAGAAGATGTTCCCCCACCAGATAAATATCTCCGGCGCCCATGGTGATCAGAAGGTCTCCGGCCTGACAGTTCTCAAGAAGAAAATTCTCGATCTCATCAAAGGAAGGGAAATAATAAACGTCCGTGCCGGTCTTTTCGATCTCAGCCTTCAGATCCAGAGAACTGATGCCGATGGTATTTTGCTCCCTTGCGGCGTAAATATCCGCCAGCACCACCTTGTCTGCCAGAGACAGCGCCTTGGCAAAATCATGAAGAAAGGCGTTGGTGCGCGTATAGGTGTGGGGCTGGAAAGCGACCCATGTGGTTTTGTGGGGGTAATGTCCGGCGGTGGTCAGCGTCGCGGCGATCTCCGTAGGATGATGGGCGTAATCGTCCACGATGGTGAGTCCGTGCAGCGAGCCCTTTGGCTCAAACCGGCGGTCGGCGCCGGAGAAAGCCAGAAGCCCCTTCCGGATGGTCTCCATGGGGATGCCCAGTTCCGTGGCCACGGCGATGGTGGCCAGAGAGTTGGAGATATTGTGCTTGCCCGGTACACATAGCCGGATCTGCGCTGCAGGCGTCCCGTTTTTCACAAGGGTATAGCTGCCCCTCGCAAACTCGTCGTAGGAGATGTCTGTAGCCGTAAAGTCATAATCCCCGTCCAGACCGTAGGTAAGCACCTTGCAGTTGAGATTTTTTGTAAGCTCCTGATAGCGGTCGATGTGTCCGTTGAGGATCAAAAGCCCGTCGTCGGGGAGTTTTTCCGCAAACATGCGGAAAGAATTGCGGATATCGTCAATGTCCTTGAAAAAGTCCATATGATCCTCTTCCACATTGAGGATGATACTGATCTTCGGATAAAAACTTAAAAAGCTGTTTGTGTATTCGCAGGCCTCCGTCACAAAAATATCGGAACCGCCTGCACGGATGTTGCCGCCGATGGATTTTAAGATGCCGCCCACGGTGATCGTAGGGTCCGTATCCGCTTCGATCAGGATCTGGGAGAGCATGGAAGTGGTGGTAGTTTTGCCGTGGGTGCCGGAAATGGCAATGGGAGTCCGGTAATTCTTCATAATCTGTCCCAACAGATCCGCCCGGCTGAGCATGGGGATCTTTCGGCGGACCGCCTCTGCAAATTCCGGATTGTCCGGGTGGATGGCCGCCGTATATACGACAAGATCTATGCCCGGCGTGATATTTTCGGCCTTTTGTCCATATTGGACCTTGATGCCCAGCTTTTCCAGCTTTTTGGTGAGGTCCGACTGTTTGCTGTCAGAGCCGGAAACGGGAAATCCTTCTTTCAGAAGTATTTCGGCAAGGCCGCTCATACTGATGCCGCCGATGCCTATAAAATGAATGTGGATCGGTTTCTGAAAATCAACCTGATACATGATAAATTGTCTCCCTTGATATAGTTTTGACGCAGATAGATTCGCATACCTTTTACTATTATAATCTTTTATGTATAAAATTCCAATAGGAAAATAACCATATCCTTATAAAATTAAAGGGAATTTGTACAAGATTATGGTAAAAAAGTCAAAAGCGGGGCAAAGTGTTTGTGGGTTTGTCATAAAATGTGGAAAATAATAGAATATTTTTTGTAAAATCTGTTCACTAATTTCCAAATCTATGTTATAATCTTATCATATATCTAAAAGGACGAGGTGATAGCGTGATTAAAAAAGAGATGATCGCCATGCTGCTTGCAGGCGGACAGGGCAGCAGACTGGGCGTATTAACAGCAAAGGTGGCCAAGCCGGCAGTAGCCTTTGGCGGCAAGTACCGCATTATAGATTTTCCACTGAGCAACTGTATCAACTCCGGTGTTGACACAGTAGGCGTATTGACGCAGTACCAGCCTCTGCGGCTGAACACGCATATCGGGATCGGTATTCCGTGGGATCTGGACAGGAATATCGGCGGCGTGACGGTGCTGCCCCCTTATGAGCAGAGCACCAGCAGCGAGTGGTACACGGGTACGGCCAATGCCATTTACCAGAATCTCAATTACATGGAAATGTACAATCCGGACTATGTGCTGATCCTGTCAGGCGACCACATTTATAAGATGGACTATGAGGTTATGTTGAACTTCCATAAGGCAAACAATGCGGACGTGACCATCGCCACCATGCCGGTGCCTATGGAGGAAGCCAGCCGTTTTGGCATCGTGGTGGCCAATGAGGACGGCGCCATCAGGGAGTTTGAGGAGAAGCCTGAGAAGCCCAGCAGCAATCTGGCTTCCATGGGTATCTACATTTTCTCATGGAAGGTGCTGAAGGAAGCGCTTGTAACATTGTCAAGCCAGAGCAACTGCGACTTCGGCAAGCACATCATTCCCTACTGCCACGAAAACGGCAGGCGGATGTTCGCCTATGAATATAACGGATACTGGAAGGATGTAGGCACCCTTGGCTCCTACTGGGAAGCCAATATGGAGCTCATCGACATCATTCCGGAGTTCAATCTGTACGAGGAATACTGGAAGATCTATACGAAATCCGATACCATTACCCCGCAGTACGTGTCCGATACTTCCTTTATCGAAAAGAGCATCATCGGTGAGGGCACCCGCATTGAGGGCGAGGTCAGAAGCTCTGTCATCGGGTCCAACGTGACCATCGGCAAGGGCGCTGTGGTGAAAGAATCCATCCTCATGGACGGCGTGACCATCGGCGAGGGCTGTGTGATCGAGAAAGCCATCATCGCGGAGGACGTCACGGTGGGCAAGGGCGTGAATATGGGCGTCGGCGAGTATAAGCCCAGCACCTTGGATCCGAGAGTCTATGCCTTTGATCTGGTGACCGTGGGAGAAAAATCTGTGATCCCCGATCATGTACAGATCGGAAAAAATACGGCGATCTCCGGCGTGACTGCCCCTGAGGACTATCCCGGCGGCAAACTGGAGAGCGGAGACGCAATTGTAAAGGATGGTGATCGCACATGAAAGCAGTAGGTATTATTCTGGCAGGCGGCAACAATAAACGGATGGGCGAACTGTCCAAGAAGCGCGCCGTTGCGGCTATGCCCGTTGCGGGCAGCTATCGGGCCATAGACTTCGCGCTGAGCAATATGTCCAATTCCCATATTCAGAAGGTGGCTGTATTTACCCAGTACAACAGCAAATCCCTCAATGAGCATTTAAGCTCTTCTAAATGGTGGGATTTCGGCAGAAAGCAGGGAGGCCTGTATGTGTTCACGCCTACCATCACCGCCGAAAACAGCAACTGGTACATGGGCACGGCGGATTCTATCTACCAGAATCTGGACTTCTTAAAGAGCAGCCACGAGCCCTATGTGGTGATCGCCAACGGCGACGGTGTGTACAAGCTTGATTTCAACAAGGTGCTGGAATACCATGTGGCGAAGAAAGCGGATATCACCGTGGTGTGCACCCAGCTTCCTGCCGGAGAGGATCCGACCCGTTTCGGTCTTGTCAAGATGGACGAGGATTCCCGCATCATCGAATTTGAAGAAAAGCCGGTCGTCGCCACGGCCAGCACAGTTTCCACAGGAATTTACATTATCAGAAGAAGGCCGCTCATTGAATTGATCGAACGGTGTGCGCAGGAGGGCCGCTATGATTTTGTAAATGATATATTGGTTCGTTATAAGGGGTTAAAACGAATCTACGGTTACAAGATGACCGACTATTGGAACAATGTTTCCACGATGGAATCCTATTACCGCACAAATATGGATTTCTTAAAGCCTGAAGTGAGAGATTTCTTTTTCAATCAGTATCCCGACATTTATTCCAAGGTGGATGACCTTCCTCCTGCCAAATATAATGTGGGATCAAAGGTGAAGAACAGCCTGATTTCCAGCGGCACCATCATCAACGGTACTGTTGAAAATTCCATATTGTTCAAGAAGGTATTTGTCGGCAATAACTGTGTGGTACGTAATTCCATCATCTTAAATGACGTATATCTTGGAGATAACTGCGTCATTGAAAACTGCATCGTTGAGAGCCATGATACGATTCGGGCAAATTCGTATTACTGCGGCGACAAGGGTGTAAAAGTAGTAGTTGAACAAAATTCAAGATACCTGTTGTAAAAATTGACATCGGAGGGATAGGCTATTATTAGATATTATCGGGTAACATCAAAAGAGGAGAGAATGTATGAATATAACAGATATTCGAATCAGGAAAATTGCGAAGGAAGGCAGGATGAAAGCAGTCGTTTCCATTACTCTTGACAACGAATTTGTTGTACACGATATTAAAATTATTGAGAGTGATAATGGCATGTTTGTGGCGATGCCCAGCCGTCAAACCCCGGATGGAGAATACCGGGACATTGCCCATCCCATCAATTCCGAAACAAGAAACAAGATCCAGACTTTGATTCTGGAAGCATATGAAAAAGAAATGCAGGAGACCGAAGAGATCTGACGTGCGGTCAGAGATCTCACAGAAAGGCTTTGAGTACTTTTTTAGAAGAAGGTTGTAGTAAACCGGCGGATGCCCTTGGGGGAGGGCATCCGCCTTCTTTTTGCGTTCGGCGCCGGATCTGAATATCCATGTTGCAAGAGAAATTGTAAATGTGCTATACTAAAAGATGTTAACTTGGTGTATTTTCAGACAGGAGGGATCTATCCATGAAAATGACGCATAAGGGACTTGGAAAGAGAGCCGGAAGCCTTTTTCTGGCGGCGGTTCTGGCGGTGGGCGGATTCGGCGGACTTACCTTGGTTTCTCCGGGAGAGCCTGTCCGGGCGGCAGAGACCGTTTCTTCCAACGACAGCCTGAAGCTGTGGTATGATGAGCCGGCCACGGCGGATTTTTACGAAATTTTTTCCAGTAAATTTTCCTTCATCGGCAGAAACGGCGACGGCTGGCTGGAATTTGGCCGCGGCGACGGACAGAATTACACAGACGGCATGAATCACAGCAACAGCGGCGCGCCGGACGGCTCTTGGTACGTGACCAAAGCGGTGGAGCAGGGCGTCGCGTGGGCAAAACATGCGCTTCCGGTGGGCAACGGCAATCTGGGGGCCATGTCTTTTGGCTATACAGACACGGAGATCGTGCAGATGAACCAGAATACCTTGTGGACCGGGGGCCCCGGCTGCGAGGATAAGCTGGACGCAAGCAACAACGCGGACGTCTACGGCAATAAGAATCTTGCGGATGCCGCAACCAGAATGGATAAGCTGACAGACAGCGCCTTTGAGGAGTATTACAGCAGTCTGGAGAAGGGGACGCTTCCCGACGACCGAACGAAG
>CANQQN010000070.1 GCA_947625995.1 uncultured Lachnospiraceae bacterium | reverse complement strand
TCAGCGTGATGTAGATGCTGGAGTCGGCGGCGGTGATTATCACCGGCGTGATCTGGGGCCTGTGGTACGGCCCTTTGGTGGAAATGGGACAGTTTTACGGCACGGAATACGCCGGATATCCTTACTTGGGCATGGCGGCTGCCATTGTGCTCTGTGTGGCGCTTGGCGCATTTTTGTCATGGCTTACTATCCGCACGGGCAGCTGCTTGGCTTCCGCGGTGGCGTTGGCGACCTTCAACGGCTTTTATGCCACATCCGTTTACTTTTGCGGCAGCGATCAGTATTCTCCCTTCATTGGACCGGTGCCTACAGGGATCATCGGCGGCATCGGCTTCGTGGCGTTGGCAGTATACAGCATGTGCAAGCTCTGGAACAGGAAAGGGTAAGGCTGCAGGCCGCGTCAGAAAGAAAAATGCAATTTTGAATTGACGAATACTATATAATGTTGTATGATGTTTTACAAACGACTAGATATTGTGCTTTTTCCACACAATATGAAATGATACATAAGATGATGGAGGAGGTAAAAACATGATGGATGATGTGAAAGTCATTAAAAAGGACGGCACAAAGGAAGAGTTTAATGTGCAGAAGATCGTGGTGGCGGTAAACAAGTCAGCATACCGGGCGCTGGTAAAATTTACCCAGCAGGATCTGGATTATATTTGTAAATTTGTAGAAGAAAAAATAGAAGAGATGGGGCTTAAAGAGGTAAAGATCGCCCAGATGCACAATATCGTGGAGGGCGCTCTCGAAAAAGTGGACCCGCTGGTGGCGAAGAGCTACCGGGATTACCGCAACTATAAACAGGATTTTGTGAAGATGCTGGACGAGGTGTACACAAAGAGCCAGTCCATCATGTACATCGGCGACAAGGAAAATTCCAACAGCGACAGCGCCCTTGTATCCACAAAGCGCAGCCTCATCTTCAATCAGCTGAATAAGGAGCTTTATCAGAAGTTTTTCCTTACCACTGAGGAACTGCAGGCGGCAAGGGACGGTTATATCTATATTCACGACATGTCCGCCAGAAGGGACACCATGAACTGCTGTCTTTTCGACGTGGAGAATGTGCTGCGGGGCGGCTTTGAGATGGGCAACCTCTGGTATAACGAGCCCAAGACGCTGGCAGTGGCCTTTGACGTGATCGGCGACATTGTCCTGAGCGCCGCCAGCCAGCAGTACGGCGGCTTCACTGTGCCCAGCGCGGAGAAGATCCTTGAGCCTTATGCAGAGAAATCCTATCAAAAATACATTGAAAAATATATGGCCATGGGCGTCAGCCGGGAAAAGGCGGAGCAGGAAGCGGAAAACGACGTGCGCATTGAATTTGAGCAGGGCTTTCAGGGCTGGGAGTACAAGTTCAACACCGTGGCGTCCAGCCGCGGCGATTACCCTTTCATCACCGTGACTATCGGTACCGGTACCGGCCGGTTCGCCCAGATGGGTTCGATCGCCATGCTGAAGGTGCGCAAGAACGGACAGGGCAAAAAAGAGTGCAAGAAGCCGGTACTGTTCCCCAAGATCGTCTTCCTCTATGACGAGAACCTTCACGGCCCCGGCGGACAGCTGGAGCATGTGTTTGAGGCGGGCATCGAGTGTTCTTCCAAGACCATGTATCCGGATTGGCTCAGCCTTACGGGCAAGGGCTATATCGCCAGCATGTACAAGCAGTATGGGGAGATCATCAGCCCCATGGGCTGCCGTGCCTTCCTTTCCCCATGGTACCGGGAGGGCGGCATGCACCCCAAGGATGAAAATGACCGGCCTGTGTTTATCGGCCGTTTCAATATCGGCGTGGTAAGCCTTCATCTGCCTATGATCCTTGCCAAGGCAAGGCAGGAGAGCAGGGACTTCCACGAGGTGCTGGACTATTACCTCAATCTGATCCGTCAGCTGCATATCCGCACCTACGCCTATCTTGGAGAGATGCGGGCGTCCACCAATCCCCTTGCCTACTGTGAGGGAGGCTTTTACGGCGGCCATCTTGGCATTCACGATAAGATCAAGCCGCTCCTTAAGACGGCCACCGCATCCTTCGGCATCACGGCCCTGAACGAACTGCAGCGGTTGTACAACGGAAAATCCCTTGTGGAGGATGGCCGGTTCGCGGTGGAGACGCTGGAATATATCAATAAAAAGATCAACGAGTTTAAAGAGGAGGACGGCAACCTCTACGCCATCTACGGCACCCCCGCAGAGAGCCTCTGCGGCCTGCAGGTAAAGCAGTTCCGCAAAAAGTACGGGATCATCGAGAATGTTTCCGACAGGGAGTATGTGAGCAACAGCTTCCACTGCCATGTGACGGAGGACATTACCCCCATCAATAAGCAGGATCTGGAATACCGGTTCTGGGAGTTGTCAAACGGCGGCAAGATCCAGTACGTGAAATATCCCATCGACTATAATATGGACGCCATCAAAACGCTGGTGCGCCGGGCTATGGATATGGGCTTTTATGAGGGCGTCAACCTGTCTCTGGCCTACTGCGACGACTGCGGTCATCAGGAACTGGAGATGGACGTTTGCCCCAAGTGCGGCAGCAGGAATCTCACCAAGATCGACCGCATGAACGGTTATCTGTCTTACTCCAGAGTGAAGGGAGATACCCGCTTAAATGATGCCAAGATGGCGGAGATCAAAGAAAGAAAGAGCATGTAACCATGAGGTATCACAATATAACAAAAGATGATATGTTAAACGGCGACGGCCTGCGGGTGGTCCTGTGGGTGGCGGGCTGTTCCCACTGCTGCAAGGAGTGCCATAATCCCGTTACTTGGGATCCTTACGGCGGCCTGCCCTTCGACGAGGCCGCGAAGGAGGAGATCTTCCGGCAGCTAGAGAAGCCTTATATCTCCGGGATCACGTTCAGCGGCGGCGACCCGCTCCACTATGCCAACGTGGAGGAAGTGACGGCTCTGTCAAAGGAGATCCGTGAAAAATTTCCCGAAAAGACCCAGTGGCTCTATACTGGTTCTCTGTGGGAAAATATCGAACATCTGGAGATCATGGATTATGTGGACGTGGTGGTGGACGGCGAATTTGAGATCGCAAAGAAGGATACCAAGCTCCACTGGAAGGGCAGTTCCAACCAGCGGGTCATCGACGTGCGGGGAACGAAAGAGCGGCGGCAGGTGGTGCTCCACGCATAAGCCGCGGCAATGGACGGCAGGCCCATGCAGGACTGCCATAAACTAAAAGCAGAAGCGGCCGGGACGGAGCAGGAAGCCGGGAACGGCTCTGCCGGCAGAGGCGGAGGACCTTGTGCAGCCGTTACGGAAACACTTTGGAACGGAGAATAGTATGAAAAGGATCGCGCGGTTTGAAAAAGTCAGTTTTACACAGTTTCTGGAAGGATGGACAGACTGCTTTGGGGAGACGGATCAGGCAACGGTTCTTGCAGCCTATGAAAATATCAAGATGCCCCGCCGTGCCACAAGCGGCAGCGCCGGCTATGACTTTTTTACGCCTGCGGCGGCGACGATCTCTCCGGGGAAGACCCTTAAGATCCCTACCGGCATACGGGTGTCCATGCAGCCGGAATGGGTGCTGAAGTGCTACCCCCGCAGCGGCCTTGGATTTAAATTCCGCCTGCAGATGGACAACACCGTGGGGATCATTGACAGCGATTACTATTACAGCGACAATGAGGGACATATTTTTGTAAAACTCACCAATGACTCCAAGGAGGGAAAGACGGTGGAGCTTGCGGCCGGGGCCGGGTTCATGCAGGGCATCTTCGTGGAGTATGGCATTACTGTGGACGACGACGCGGACGGCGTGCGTAACGGCGGATTTGGCAGTACGTCAAAGTAAGGGACACAAGCTTTTGACGGTCTTTTATCAAAGAAAAGGACACAGGCTTTTGACAGTCTTTTACGTTTTGAAGATCCCATGTATATTCTTTCAGATTTTACAGATACTACCCATGGAAGCAAAAACTTTCTTACAATAAAGAAACCTGCAGAAATGACAGGTTTCTTTTTTTGAAAACCTCCGGAGATGAAGCGCCGCGTTTCGCGCAGGAAGCCCGGAAGGAGAAAGGGGCAGTATCGGATGAAGAATTTTGAACAGGTTGTGCATGATTTTAACGAGACCTACGCCATAGACAAGAGCTTTGATCTGGTGTACCGGACAATCACCATCGGCGGCAGGAGAGCGGTGCTCTATTTTGTGGACGGTATGATCAAGGACGATATTATGGAAAAGCTCATGGAGGGCTTTTTTGACGTCGAGGAGGAAGAGTTTCCGGCGGACGCCCATGAATTTTCAAAAAAAGTGATCTCCTATGTGGAGGCGAATCTGGAAACAGATGAGGAAAAACTGGTGACGGGACTGCTCACCGGTATTGTGCTGCTGTATGTAGAGGGCTATGAACAGTGGCTGATGATCGACTGCCGTACCTATCCTGCCAGAGGGGTGCAGGAGCCGGAGAAGGACAAGGTGCTCCGTGGCTCCAGAGACGGTTTTGTGGAGACGCTGAACTTCAATTCCGCCCTGATCCGCCGCCGCATCCGCTCTCCGCAGCTTCGCATGGAGATTTTCAGTGCCGGAAAAAGCTCAAAAACAGATATTGTGGTCTGCTACATGGATAACCGGGTGGACCATGTATTTTTGAAAAATCTCAAAAAAAGGATCCAGTCCATCGAGGTGGACGCCCTCACCATGAACCAGCAGAGCCTTGCAGAGGCGTTGTATACCTCCCGCTGGATCAATCCGTTTCCCAAGGTGAAATACTCCGAGCGGCCGGACACGGCGGCGGCTTCCGTGCTGGAAGGCAATATTGTAGTGATGGTAGACAATTCTCCATCGGTGATGATCATGCCCACATCCCTGTTTGACGTGACGGAGGAAGCAAACGACTATTATTTTCCGCCGGTGACCGGCACGTATCTGCGGTTTTCCCGGTTTTTGATCACGCTGGTGACCTTGTTTCTGACGCCGCTGTTTTTGCTGTTTATGCAGAATCAGCAGTGGGTCCCGGAACAATTTGATTTCGTGATCGTACGGGATACCATGAACATCCCGCTGCTTGCCCAGCTGCTGATCTTGGAGCTTGCCATCGACGGTATGCGTCTGGCGGCTCTGAACACGCCGAATATCCTGACAACACCTCTCAGTGTCATTGCCGCCATCGTGCTGGGAGAATTCTCTGTAAAGAGCGGCTGGTTCAACAGCGAGGTCATGCTGTACATGGCCTTTGTCACTGTGGCCAACTACAGCCAGGCAAGCTATGAGTTCGGCTACGCCCTGAAATTCATGCGCATTCTCCTGCTGATCTGCGTGGCTCTTTTTAACCTGTGGGGTTTTATCGGAGGGACAATTTTTATCTTCCTCTGCATGGCCTTCAACCGGACAATTTCCGGGAAAAGCTATCTGTATCCCCTGATCCCGTTCCGCTGGAAGGCGCTGAAACAGCGGATCGTCCGCACCCATCTGAAATGACGTACAATGTTGTACAAAAAAATAAAAGTATTCTGTGCAAAAAGACGAAGACACTCCTTTTTATTAAAAAATAAACATGCAAATTGTTGCAATAGAATTGACATTTTTTTAAAACCGTGTAAAATGTATATATAACCATGTAGTATGTTGGTATAAATATGAAAAGGAGAAGAGAGCATGAGAAAAAATCAAAGAATCACAACCATTGTGAAGTCCGCGTTTGCGGTGACCCTTTCTCTTGCGATGGCGGTTTCAGGGGTTGCCATCGCTCAGGGACCCGCGGCAGCCGCGGATGCGGTCACACCGTTAAAGACTCTTGATTTTGAAAAAGGGTTCAAAGAGTTTTACGACGAGTATAACGGCAAAGATGAAAACTATCAGATCGTACAGTCTCCCAATGTGATGGTGTACAAGACAGAGGAGCAGAGGGATACTGCCGGCAAAGAGACTCTGGATGCCAACGGTTTTGTATATACCGGTTCTGGAGAGCAGGCACGTTACACCACCCAGACTGTGACAAACACGCCGAGCACCGCTTTTGACGATGCGAAGGGCACATATTTTATTCTTGGCGATACCATTCAATTGCCGGAATTGAAAAAAGAAAAATCCGCAGGCATCAAGGGCGCGGACGGCAGCGATGAGCCGGTGGCTACAGGCGTGCTTGACACGGCTAAGCCGGTGGGCTCCGTTGTTCGCGAGGCCATGACCGTGAAGTCGGCCATCACCCTTCCCAACCCCCTGAACGGCAAGGGCGAGGCGGTTTCCTTAACTTACTGGCAGTATATCCCCGCAGATACCAAAGAAGATGTCTCCATGATGGTATTTGAGGGCGAGGCTGCTTCCGCCGCATTGTTCTATGACTATGACAGCGCGGCAACTCCCGCAGGCACATGGGTACATATCGGCGCGGTGATGACTGCCGACGGCCACAAGTTTTATGTAAACGGCAAGGCTACGGATGAGGATTACCTGAAGCTTACGGGCGATTACGCAGTGTCCCTGTTCACTACGCCTGCGGCGGTCCTTCTGGGCGGCTCCGGCAAGGTGGATCTGAACACCGTGTACGGCGCAGGTCTGGACGATGTGAAATTCTATGACAGCGCCCTTACAGAGGAGCAGATCGCAGCCGATTATCAGGCGGGCGTTGACGCCATGAACGCTACATCGGATGTGAACAAGCCCGACGCTTTTTATTCTCTCAGCGATATGTCCAATGTGACCGATGTTTACAACGGCAAGACCAGCGTGGACAAGGACGGCAAGAAATCCTTGGAGGTTGTGGACGACGTTATCAACGGGAAGAACGTAAAGGTAATGCGGGTAAGAGGCAATACCTCAAAAGCCAATATGACAGGTTTCTATATCAACGAGAATCCTTTCGCCGGCCAGCAGCTTGAGGGCGTTACCATTGGTTATTGGTTTAAGCAGGGCCTTGTTAAGGGCCAGACGAAGACCTCCTTCGCCACCAGCCTGATGCTGAAGGACGAGACCAAGTATGTTTTCTGCCCGAAAGAGACCGAGTGGAGCGGCGACGCTTTTTCCTATCTGTATGTAAACAGTGATCTGAACATGGTGTTTAAAGAGGCTTCCATCTTTACCAGCACGGCAAACCATCTTCAGAATACATTCGCGTTCAGCGGCGCGGCGGATGCCGACGGCGAAAGTGCCGCTATGCAGGCAGCGCTTGACTGGCAGTATATGACCATTACCATTACCAACGCAGGATTTAAGATCTATTTAAACGGTGAGCCTGTTGAGAACAAAAATGCGAATATCTACGGCCCCCGTTTCCTTGACGGCTATTATCAGACCCTTGCAGACAGGGCTTCCGTATTCAAGCTGAACGGTAAGTTTGGCGGCACCAACAATTCTCAGGCTACGCATCTGATGACCTTTGTGGGATATCCGGATACAAAGCTGTATTTCGGTGTGACCCATGACGCCACCAACTATGCGAAGACCGGCGATTCCTGCTATTACGATGTAAGCTGCTACAAGACCGCGCTTACAGACGAGCAGGTGAAGGCTCTCTATGCAAAGGAGACCGGCAGCGCAGGCCCCGAGCCTACCGCAGGCCCCGATCCGACTGCAGGCCCTGATCCTACTACCGGTCCCGATCCTACTACCGGCCCTACGGAGACACCTCTGACCATGGGCGATGTGGACGGCAACGGCGACGTGAATACACAGGACGCCCTTGCGATCCTGAAGCATGTGGTAAAGGTGCAGACGTTTGACGCTGCTAAGCAGAAAGTCGCGGACGTAAACGGAGACGGCGCCATCGATACCAACGACGCCCTTACGGTCCTGAAGTTTGTAGTACATCTTATTTCGGATTTCAATACAAAGTAATGACGGTCCAATGAATTTATGCAAGGCACTGCAGGCTGTATCGACCACAGTCCTGCAATGTCTTGCTTAAATAATTATAAAAATCTAAAAGGAGGAAAGAAATCTATGAGACTATGTAAATGGTTTGGCCATGCCGCCGGAAAAGTGACGGCTGTCGCTCTTTCTCTGGCTATGGCTATTCCTGCGGTTCCTGCGGCGGCGCCTGTACAGGCGGCGGAGCCGGAGAAGATCTACTACGGCGACATTGACAAGAACGGCAAGCTTACCACAGACGACTCGCTTGCGATCCTGAAGCATGTTGTAAAGCTTCAGGAGATCAAAGACGAGACAACACTGGCCCTTGCCGATGCCAATAAGGATACCAAGGTAGATACGACGGATGCCCTGCAGGTTCTGAAGATCGTGGTAAAGCTGGCTGACCCCGAAGAGTATGTGGCTCCGAAGCCTTCCACCACGCCTTCCAAGGAACCTACGGAAGAGCCTACGGAAGAACCGGTAGTAAGGCCGACCCTTCCTTCCCCTACGAAGCCTCCGGTAAACTGGACGGCGGCAGACGCAGTGGTAGGCGAGGAGATCAAGGTGACCACCCAGAACGGCGCCTACTATGATGCTGAGAACGGTATCTATACCATGTTTGACGCGGATTCCGGACAGACGCAGGGTATGCGGGCAAACAACCCGTTTGCCGGACACTATGAGCTGGCCGAGGATCCGAAGGAACTGATAGCCGCTTCCACCGCGGAACCCGGCAAGGATCGCGTTTGGGATCTTCCCGGCGCGAGCATTGAGGCGAAGACGCAGAACGATCCGTTCCCGGAGAACGGCGACCTTCGTGTGACTGAGTTCTACGCGCCGGAGCTTGATTCCGTCAATACTCACGATACACAGGATCCTCCCAGAAAGGCAAGCGATTATAAGGATGCCATCACGGGAGAACCTCTGTACAAGAGAGGGGTTACATATACGGTTCCTCATTATACCAAGGGCGCCAGCGTCAGCTTCTGGGCAAAGTCCACAGTTGCCGACGGCAACGACCCCGCGCCCGCGCTTCTGTTCAGCAGC
>CANQQN010000069.1 GCA_947625995.1 uncultured Lachnospiraceae bacterium | reverse complement strand
GTGATCCTGATCTATGAGACAAAGGGAAAGGTAGTGCCGCAGGGGCAGCTTCCCATTACAGTGGGCTGCGTGGTGGTCAATACGGAGACAGTACTCAATATTTACCGCAAGGTTTACGGGCAGACCAATGTGATCACTAAGTTTGTTACTGTTGCCGGTCTGGTAAACCAGCCTGTTACGGTGGAAGTGCCGGTAGGCGTATCGGTGAGCCATCTGCTTCAATTGGCAGGAGGCGTTACCACAGAGGATTATGAGATCATTGCCGGCGGACCTATGACGGGTCATCTGTGCACAGAGTGGGATACCGTTACAAAAAATACAAAGGCGATCCTTGTGCTGCCGTCAAACTCGCTTCCGGTTATCAAGCGGAAGCAGACGGTGAAGCATGACATTCGCAACGCCATGAGCGTTTGTTCTCAGTGTTCCATGTGTACGGAGCTCTGTCCCAGACATCTGCTTGGCTCGGCTATCCAGCCCCATGAGTTTATGAGGGCTCTTGCAAATGGTCTGACGGATACCACAGAAACATATCTCAATTCCTTCTTCTGCGTGTCCTGCGGGCTTTGCGAATTATATTCCTGCCATCAGAGCCTTTCACCGAGAAGGCTGTTGGATATCTATAAAAACGGGCTGAGAGCGGCCGGGGTTACGGCGCCGAAGCGTCCCATGAAGCCGGTAAGCCCGGTGCGGGATGAACGGCGGGTGCCGGAGAGACGTCTTTTGTACCGGCTGAATCTGCACTTGTTTGACCTTCCGGCTCCGATCAGAGAATTTCCGGATGTGGATCAGGTGAAGCTGATGCTCAGACAGTCCATCGGCGCGCCCTGCGCGCCCTGTGTAAAAACGGGAGATACCGTCAGCCCAGGACAGTTGGTGGGAAGACCACCGGAGGGAGCTTTGGGCGTCAACCTGCATGCAAGTATTTCCGGCACGGTTACAGAGGTTACTGATCAGGCGATCACCATCAGGAGATGAGGTGTACAATGAGTAAAGCATTAGGAATGGTTGAATATAAAACTGTCTCAACGGGTATTCAGGCGGCAGATCTGATCGTGAAGACAGCAGATGTAAAGATTATACAGGCACAGACAGTATGCCCCGGTAAATTCATCGTTCTCTTTAGCGGTGATCTCAGCGCGGTGCGGGCTTCTGCGGATGCCGCGGAGAAGCGGTTCGCAGAGCAGCTTATCGACGTATTTGTACTGGGCAATCCCCATGAATCTATTTTCCGGGCGCTGACCTGCACGGCGGAGATTGAGGGAATTGAGGCGCTGGGCGTACTGGAGAGCTTTACGGCAGCTTCCATTATTGTTGCCGCGGACCATGCGGCAAAGACTGCTGCGGTGAAGCTGTTTGAAATACGGGTTGCAAGAGGTATGTGCGGCAAATCCTACCTGCTCCTGACCGGTACGGTGGCGGCGGTGACGGAGGCCATCAAGTCGGCTGCCGACAAGATCGGAGACAACGGAACTCTTCTGGATTACGCGGTGATCCCCAATCCTTCCAAGGATTTTATCAGTACGTTGGTATAACCGCAAGCAGGAGATCCGGGATGTTATAAAAGAATGAAGAATCCTATCAGGGAGGAAAGAGCAATGAAAAAGTGGTTTGCAGCCGCGCTGATGGCGGCATTGGCTGTGTTTGTGCTGGCAGGATGTTCCGGCAGCGAAGCGGATGATAAGGGCGAGGAATCCCCAACGGAGGCGACGGAGACGCCGGCTCCCCAAAAGGAAGTACGGTACGCCCCTTATTTTACGGCGGAGCCCTTTGAGGCCAGCGGCGTCGTGTGGGTGGCAGGCGATTCTATTGCTTCCCCTCATGATGACAATGAATACGAGGTGCCCATTTCCGGCTGGGGCGAGTATCTGGCGGATTACATGAATGCCGACGCGGTGGTGCACAACGAAGCCCGTTCCGGACGCAGCTCCAAGAGCTATATCAAAGAAAACAATTACAAAGAGATCAGGAAAAATCTGGCTTATGGCGATTATCTGTTGATTGCCTTTGGCTTGAACGATGAAAAACAGGAGGATACCAGACTTTATACGGATCCCTCCGGGGACTCCTCCACAGAAGAGTCTTTTGCATGGTATCTGAAAGAAAAATATATTGAGCCTGCTCTGGAGGTAGGCGCGGAGCCGGTGCTTCTTTCTCCGGTGGTGAGAGCCACTTATGAGGACGGCAAGCTGACGGAGCAGACACAGGTCGCATACAAAGAAGCCATTGAGAAGCTTGTGGAGGAATATGCCCAAAAGGGGATTGATCTTTACTATATTGATCTCTATGGGATCACCGACGACTGGTTTGAAGAACTGGGCTATGAGAAGGTGAGAGGACTTCACGGTATTGACAACGAAGGAAAGGACGATACTACGCATTTTAGCGCGGAAGGCGCGCAACAGTTGGCGGAAAAAATCGCGGAGGAGATCAAGAATCAGCAGATGGAGCTTTCCGCGTTTATGAAATAAGAAAAAATCGTATCAAATGTAAAAAGAAAAGGATCGCACAGTCACAGGGCTGCGGCGATCCTTATTTACTGTATACCATTTGCTATTTCACGAAAGCATACAAAGGGTAACAAAAGGGACTTTACTGTATACGATTTGCTTTTTCCTAATAACGCGCCATAAGAACCGTCGGTTCTTTACAACTTGCCCGGGAAACGCAGCAAGGTCTTTCAGTTTGCCAACTGTCCGATTTCCTGCTCCAGCTTTTCCGGGATGGAGGGAGAAGGAATCTTGGCAGATTCTTCCAGAATGGTATTGTTCAGCGCCAGCATCTTTTCATCCAGCTTGGCGGCAATTTCCGCACAGTTTTTCAATTCCGAATACATGTATTCGGGAGCATTGCCCTCGAATTTGTAATGGATCTTGTGTTCCAGACTGGCCCAGAAATCCATAGCGATGGTGCGTATCTGGATTTCTACCTTTGTCTGCACGGTGCCGGTGGCCACGTAGATTGGGATCGTTACGATCATATGGTAGCTGCGGTAACCGTTTTCTTTTGGATGCGCGATATAATCCTTTACGGAGAGCACTGTGATATCGTCCTGATTGGAGAGCATCTTTGCAATCTGATAGATGTCCGGCGTAAAGGAACAGATGATGCGGATGCCCGCAATATCATTGAGATAGTTTACCATCTCATGGATAGAGGCTTCCTTTCCGTGCCGGTGCAGCTTTTTTACAATGCTCTCCGGCGTCTTGATCCGGGAAGAAACATGTTCAATGGGGTTGTATTTATGTATCTGTTTGAATTCCTCTTTCAGGATCTCCATTTTCATATTCATTTTTTTCAGGGCAGAGGTATACAGGAACATGGTATAGGTCCACTCGTCCACACCGTCCGCCTGCACGCTATATTCTTCTTGCATGATAGAGCCTCAACTTTCTATGATTTCTTTTTGTCTGCCGAAGGGATTTCTCCGGCTTTGGAAAGTGCGAGCCGCGTGACCAAAGGTCCCACCAGTTCATAAATAACGGTGCCGCACAGAATAATGGTGCGGATCTTGGAACCATATTTCGGAACTACAGTCAGTGCAGTAGTGGCAAGGCCGATGGCTACGCCTGCCTGGGGCAGAAGCGTTAAGCCGAGGTATTTTTGTACCACCGGTTCCGCGTGGGAGATGCGGCAGCCAAGGGCAGCCCCCAGAATTTTTCCCAGCACACGAAAGAGGATATACGCGGCGCCGATCAAACCCACGGAGGGCAGCAGCCCGATATCCAAGTCTGCACCGGAAAGAAAGAAAAACAGCATAAATATAGGAGGCGTCATACGGTCTGTCTGTTCAAACACCACCTGACTGATCTTGCTGTTTGCGGTGTTGATGTATACGGCGCTCATAGCCATGCAGGCAAGCAGGGAAGAAAAGCCTGCAATGTCTGAAATACCCACACACAGAAAGATCAGCGCGTAGGTAATGGCCAGCCGGTTGCCGCGGCCGGTAAAATACTTGGTAAGAAGCGAAAACAAAAGCCCAAGGCAGCCGCCAAATATCAGAGACCCGAAGATTTCCCATATGGGGGAAAGCAAGGTGGACGCCAGAGAGCCGCCGGCGTCAGAGGAAATGGCATTGACCACCGCAACGGCAATACCGAAAGCGATCAGAGCCGCCGCGTCGTCGATGGCTACCACAGGAAGCAGCGTATTGGTCACAGGGCCTTTTGCCTTGTATTGTTTTACTACCATCAGGGTAGCGGCGGGAGCGGTTGCCGCGGCAATGGCACTGAGAATCAGGGAAAATGAAAAATCCTGTCCCAGAGCAAGTAAAACGGCCAGTACCACGAACACTGCGCCGAAGGCTTCAAAAAAGGCAATGATCACAGGTGCTTTCCCAATTTTTTTCAGATAGTCCAGACGAAATTCTGCGCCGATGGAAAAGGCGATAAAGGCAAGAGCCGCTTCCGGGATCAGCGAAAGAGATTCGATGACATCGGCGGGAAAGAGCTTCAGGCAGTAGGGGCCGGTTAAAAGGCCGATGACCAGATAGCCGGTTACGTTAGGCAGCTTTAAGTGTTTGACCACCTTCCCTGAGAGAAGCGCGCAAAAAAGCGCCAGCGCCAGATAGATAAACGTGTTTAATTCCATGTTTCCTCACCCAGCCCTTCCACAAAAGATAGCGGAACGGAAAACAGGATCCCGGAGTTTGGTTGACGTAAGTCCACGGCTTTTTTAATAGACTTGCGGGCCTCTGCAACTTTTTCATCAGGTAGCACAAACAGCATTGTTTTACAGATTTCCCGTTCTTCTCCGGCCAGCACCTTCCGAAGGATGCCGAACATGGGAAGATCCTCCATATTGACAAGGGTCTCCGCCATGCCGACACCGTCCAGAATGGTACCTCCGGTTATATTGTGTTCTGCAAGATGTTTCAGAACATCTTCCATCAAATCGACTTTTTTCAAGATAAAGATCAGTAAGTGCATAGAAAAACCTCCTCAAAAGTATTTTAGCACGTTAAAGCATTTTATACAAGACGGTAAGAGAAAGAAGATAGAAATTTTGACAAACAAAGCAATCTTTGGTACTATGGATAGCGGACTACCGGACTGAAACAACAGAGCGTGTACCGGGTGAAATAATAAAAAAGAGAAAGGGTTGAGTAAGATGAACCAGATTGTAAAATGCGGATGCCGCATTTATCAGACAGTCATGAAGTATGCCATGTATGTGATGCCTTGGCGCAAGCCGGAACTGATTGAAGGGGAGGACGGCCTGAAGCAGCTTGCCGGAATGATCGCTGAAAAGCACATGGGCAAGATGCTTGTGGTGACGGATGTGGGCATCGCGAAGATCGGTCTCCATGAAAGGCTGTTAAAAGAACTTGACAAGGCAAAAGTGCCTTATGCGGTCTACGATAAGACCATCGCGAATCCTACCATTGCGAATGTTGAGGAGGCGCTGAAGATATATCATAAAAATCAATGTGAAGGGATCATCGCTCTTGGCGGCGGCTCTGCAATGGACTGTGCCAAGGTTGTGGGCGCAAGGGTCGCAAGGCCAAACATGCCGGTGAGCAAGATGAAGGGCATTTTGAAGATCTGGAAAAAGCTGCCGCCGTTGTTTGCCATTCCGACCACTTCGGGAACCGGCAGCGAGACTACGCTGGCGGCCGTGATCACCGACGAAAAGACAAGACATAAATATCCCATCAACGATTTTATGCTCATTCCAAGGTATGCGGTGCTTGATCCCCATCTGACAGTAGGACTTCCCGCCAACATTACGGCGACAACCGGTATGGACGCCCTGACCCATGCTGTAGAGGCGTACATCGGCAACAGCAATACCAAGCAGACAAAGGAGGACAGCATCCGCGCCACAAAGCTGGTATTTGAAAATCTGTACACAGCCTACACGGACGGCAACAATATGGAAGCCAGAGAACGTATGCAGGAGGCGGCCTATCTGGCAGGCGCGGCGTTCACAAGGGCCTATGTGGGCAATGTACACGCGCTGGCCCATGCGCTGGGCGGCGCTTATGGCGTACCCCATGGCCTTGCCAACGCGGTGATCCTTCCCTATGTGCTTGAGGCATACGGCGAAGCGGTTTATAAAAAACTGGCGGAGCTTGCAGACCTGGTGGGGATCGGTGAAGAAGGAGATGCCCGGGAGGAAAAAGCAAAGAAATTCATTCAGGAGATCTGTAATATGAACAGGCGGATGAATATTCCGGACAAGATCGCGGGAATGAGGAAGAAGGATATCCCGGTGCTGGCGGTCTGGGCTTCCAAAGAAGCAAATCCCCTGTATCCCGTTCCGGTGATCTTTGGTCGCAAACAGTTCAGAGCGCTTTATGAACAGATTATGGATCAGGAGCACCCCTACGGATCTGACAGGTGATCTGACAAGAGCCTGTACAAAAAATAAAAACAGGAGCAGGAAGGTAAGAGCCCCGCGGCAGGGGAATTCTGCCGTCTGCTCCGGAATGGAGGCCGATATGAACAATATCAATGAGATCATCAAAGCGCAGCGCGCTTATTACGATACGGGAGCTACCAGATCCCTTTCCTTCCGGAAGGAACAGCTGCAGAAAATGCGCCGGTGGATCCATGCCCATGAAGAAGAAATATACGAGGCCCTAAGGAAGGATTTGAACAAAGCGCCTTTTGAGGCTTATGCCACGGAGATGGGGATCGTTCTGGAGGAGATCAAGTACGCTTGTAGCCACTTAAACGGCTGGGCGAGACCGAAACGGGTACTGACGCCCATTACCCAGTTTCCTTCCGCATGTTTCCGTTATCCGGAGCCTTATGGAGTTGTATTGGTGATGTCCCCGTGGAATTATCCTTTCCAATTGACGCTGGCGCCTCTGGTGGGCGCTCTGTCGGCGGGCAACTGCGCGGTGGTAAAGCCTTCCGCTTATTCACCGGCCACCTCGGCGGTCATTGCGAAGATGATCGGGGAGATCTACCCGAAGCAGTATGTGTCCGTGGTACTGGGCGGCAGGGAGGAAAACAAGGAGCTTTTGAACCAGCGGTTTGATTATATATTCTTTACCGGCGGCGTGACCGTGGGTAAGCTGGTAATGGAATCCGCGTCGAAGTATCTGACGCCCGTGACGCTGGAGCTTGGCGGCAAAAGCCCCTGTATCGTGGATGAAACGGCGAATATCAAGCTGGCGGCAAAGAGGCTTGTCTGGGGTAAGTTTTTAAATGCCGGACAGACCTGCGTGGCGCCGGATTATCTGTTTGTGCACAAGTCCGTGAAGGACGCCCTACTTGGGGAGATCAAAAAGCAGATCAAAGCCATGTTTGGGGAGCAGCCGGAAAAGAATCCGGATTATCCGAAGATCATCAATGACAAGCACTTTGCCAGACTGCAGGGTCTTATGAAGGACGGACACATCGTTACCGGCGGGCAGATCAATGAAGAGACCAGACAGATCGCGCCTACGGTGATCGAGGATATCACCGGGAACAGTCCTGTGATGCAGGAGGAGATCTTCGGGCCCATCCTGCCGGTGATGGAATTTACGGATCTGGCGCAGGTGATCGAGTTTGTGAACAAGCGGGAAAAACCGCTGGCTTTGTACTTCTTTACCACGAAAAAGGAGCGGGAGAAGCTGATCTTGTCCCGCGTCTCTTACGGCGGCGGCTGCATCAATGACACGGTGGTGCATCTCGCCACGTCCTACATGCCTTTTGGAGGTGTAGGCGGAAGCGGTATGGGCCAGTATCACGGAAAGGAAAGCTTTGAGACATTCTCCCATAGGAAGAGTATTATGAAGAAGTCTCTGCTGATCGACATTCCCCTTCGCTACGCGCCCTATAAAGACCTGTACCTGAAGGTATTGAAACTGATCCAGAAATAAAAAGCAGGAGTGCCGCAAAATGCCCGTTTCTCTCAGTGGGAGGACGTTCATTTTGGGGCACTCTTTGGTTGCAGCAGATAGGCTGCCGGATCAGGATTGTGCCGGCTCTTAACGTTATTCTGCCGCTTTTTTGGCAAAGGAGGTATCTACCAGCTTGTCGTAAGGAACCTCTGTCTTCAGTTCTCCGGCTCCTTTCAGAATGTCCTCCAGAAGCAGGAAGGCGTCCTCTTCAAAGATCAGATCCTCTTTCCATGTGTCCTGTTCGTAATAACGAGTCACAATGGTGGTCAGCGCCTGGGGATCTGTCTCCGCAAACTGGGGCGCGATCACATCGGCGATCTCCGCAGGCGTATGGGTCTGTACATAGTCCATGCCTTTCTGCAGGGCGTCGGTAAACGCTTGGATCAGATCCGGGTTCTCTTCAATAAAGCTTTTCTTCGCGCTGTATGCCGTATAGGGCACATAACCGGAATCTACGCCGAGAGAGGCAACGATGCTGCCAGCATTTTCTGTTTCCAGAGAAGTGGCAAAGGGTTCAAATTCCACGGTGTAGTCAAATTCATCGCTTCCCATAAATGCGGCGGCTGTATTGCCGAAGGAAACGCTCTGGTCGATGGTAAGGTCTTTAGCAGGGTTGATGTCGTTTTTCTTCAGGATATATTCAAATACCATCTGGGGCATGCCGCCTGCCCGGCCTCCCAGCACCTTTTTGCCCTTCAGATCCTCCCATTTGAAATCATCGTCTGCCGTTCTTCCTACAAGAAAATTACCGGCCCGCTGGGTCAACTGGGCAAAGTTGACCACGTAGTCCTCCATGCCCTCCGCGTATACATAGATAGACGCCTCGGAGCCCATAAAACCGATATCCGCGTCGCCGGAGATCAGGGCGGTCATCACGTTGTCTGCGCCGTTACCGTTCACAAGGGTAAGATCAATGCCGGCATCCTTGAAGTATCCGGCCTGAATGGCCACATACATAGGCGCATAAAAAATAGAATGGGCCACTTCATTCAGAGTGACGGGAATCAGGGTATCCGCCGCTTTTTCGGTTGCGGCGCTGTCTTTCGTAGCTTCT
>CANQQN010000068.1 GCA_947625995.1 uncultured Lachnospiraceae bacterium | reverse complement strand
CCGTAACAGACACGACCTTCCTTTCTCCGCGGACAACAGCTACAGCCGCGACCGGAACTTATGGCACATCAGCCACGAGGGACTGGAATTGGAGGATCCCGCCAACGAGCCCAATTACGACCATCTCCTTGTGCTGGGCGTAACACCGGAGAAGGCTCCCGACCAGCCGGAATACGTATCTCTTTCCTTTGAAAAGGGCGTGCCCGTTGCCATCAACGGTGAAAAGATGAAGGCTTCCGACATTATCCGCAAGCTGAACAAGCTTGGCGGCAAGCACGGCATCGGCATCATCGATATTGTAGAAAACCGCGTGGTAGGCATGAAATCCAGAGGCGTTTATGAGACACCCGGCGGCACCATTCTTATGGAGGCCCATACACAGTTGGAAGAGTTGATTCTTGACCGGGATACCCTTTCTTTGAAAAAAGAGCTTTCCAACAAATTTGCCAACCTTGTATACGAAGGTAAGTGGTTTACGCCCCTTCGGGAGGCGCTGCAGGCGTTTGTTACTTCCACGCAGGAGCGTGTTACCGGCGAAGTGAAGTTTAAGCTTTACAAGGGCAATATCATTAAGGCAGGCACCACCTCCCCCAATTCTCTTTACAGCGAATCTCTGGCAAGCTTCACCACCGGAGAGTTGTACGACCACCACGATGCCGAGGGCTTCATCAATCTGTTCGGACTTTCCATGAAGGTACGGGCGCTGCTGGATGGAGAGAAGAAATAATCCATGAACCACAAACCCTTAGCAAGAAATATCGATCCTGTTTTTAAACGGATCCTCTGTATTATTTTCCTGTGCATGATTTTTTCCGGACTGCGCCCCTTGCCACCAATGGGGCGCAGTCTATATCCAGCCATGAAATGGGCGATCTGAACGGAAACGGCAAAGTGTTTACATTTTTTCCGGCGTAAGCAGGATCTTTCCGTCCTGTACTTCCAAACGGACCCGATTTCCCGTCACCCCGATCTGATCCAACATTTCTCTGGGAATCTGCACCCGTCCCACACGGTCCAGCACCGCATACTCCTCATGCAAAACGGCCTGCTCCTGTTCCTCTCTGGTCATCTCACTGAATGCCTTCACCTGCGCCAGTTCTTCTAGATAACTGACCCTGCGGATCATCTCGCTGCTGGTCTTACCGTCCCGAATGGAAACTACCCGGTTTACCCGCTTCGCAAGAGTCGGATCATGGGTGACAATGATGACCGTCACTCCCATCTCCTCGTTGACCTTCCTGAACACATCAAGAATATAACTGCCTGTCTTTGCGTCCACGGCGCCGGTAGGCTCATCCGCCAGCAAGATCTTCGGCCCGTTGGCAAGAGCGATGGCAATGGCAATGCGCTGCTGCTCGCCGCCGGAAAGCTGCCCCAGCTTACTGTCCTTTTTATTTTTGAGTCCCACCAGTTCCAGTAGCGAAAGCGCCCGCTGGCTGCGGTCCTTGGCGTCATCCAAGATCATAGGCAATTCCACGTTCTGCTGGGCAGTCAGATAAGGGAGCAGATTGCGGGCGTTATTCTGCCAGACAAATCCAACCGTATTTTTCTTATAAGTCACCAGTTCCTTTTCACTGAGGGTAAACAGATTCTTTCCATCCACATACAGGCGGCCTGCCGTAGGGCGGTCCAATCCGCCGATCATATTTAAAAACGTGGATTTCCCGCTTCCGCTGTTGCCCACGATGGCCATCAGTTCTCCTTCTTCGATGGTAATATCCAGTCCCTGCAGCGCCATAACCTCGATATCCTTCGTTTTATAGATCTTGACCAGATTTTCACAGACGATCAGACTGTGCCTGGCCTCCTCCTGCATTTCACCGTTCACTGATAATCTCACCGTCCTCCAGTTCAAATACTTTATCTCCCACTTCCATAAATCCCACGTCATGAGTGGTCATGACCACCGTGGCCTCCCCTTCCTGAACAAGCTTCTGGAAGATCTTCACCACCTGAAGGCCGGTTCCCGAATCCAGTTCCGCCGTGGGTTCGTCGGCAAAGATCACCTTCGGTCTGTGGGCGAGAGCCCTTGCGATAGCCACACGCTGCTGTTCGCCGCCGGAAAGCTCCTCCGGCATATGGTTCATGCGTGCCGTCAGTCCTACCATCCGCAGGCATTCCTCCACACGTTCCTTCCAATCTCCCTCATAGCCGGACAGCCGCAGGGCGTATTCCACATTTTCATAGGCCGTCATCATAGGGATCAGGGCCACCGACTGAAACACAAATCCCACCTTCTGCCGGCGCATGAGGCTGCAGGCGTCCTCGTCCAGTTCCGTGATATTCTTTCCGTCAAAGAAGATCTGTCCGCTGCTTGGTTTATCCAACGCCCCCAGAATATTCATCAGCGTTGTTTTTCCGGAACCGGAGCGTCCCCGCAGAATGGTCAGCTTTTTCTCCGGTATCTGCAGGCTTACGTCCTTAAGGGCATAAAAATCCTCTCCCTGCGCCATGGGGAAACAACGGCTGACCTTACGGGCCTCTATGATCGTCTGTACCTGATTTTCCATAAATACATTCCTCCCGCTTTTAATCTTCGCCAAGCTTCAGCGCCTGTGAGATCCTGATCTTTGAGATCAGCCAGCCAAGCACCGCCATACAGATGCCAACCACGATCACCACCACAACAAACATCTTCACGATATCTGCACCTGCCGATTCCACCTGAGAAGGCAGGGCGGACTGGGTGGTCTGGTAGGCGATCCTGATCAGCGGAATGTACAGCCGCGATGCCAGAAGCCCGATAGCCACGCCGGTCAAAAGCGCCGGCAGCGTAATGAAAAGCTGCTCTCCCGCCAGCATAGCCATCAGTTCCTTCATAGTCATACCCATAGCGCGGAATATGCCAAACTGCAGCGCCCTTGACTGAATGGAGATGATCCAGTAGATCAAAAATCCTACACCGCATAACAGCAGCACCACAATAAATCCCACCGTCAGGATTCCGTTTGTGCCCTGTATGATCGGCTCGTTCTTCATATCGATCAGATCCGACTGCCGGTCTTCAAAACTCACCAGCTTGATCTGCTTATCCCCGATAAAATCGTATACCGGCTGAGTGGAACCGTCCACACGCAGCCATACCTGATAAGGCAGGATACCGTCAACGCTCTGGAGCTTCTTTAAGTTTGCCACCACCAGATATTGATTTACCGTGGTAGAGGCACCGTCCTCCGCCGTTCCTTCCGCTGTAGGCTGATAGGTAGGCCAGTAATCCACAAAACCAAAGATCTGCCCTTTCACATCCGCGCCGGTCACCGTGCGGTAGGTCAGCGAGTCTCCCAGCTGATAGCCAAGCTGATCCCGGAAATTTGAAGATACCAGAATCGCGGAAGCATTTTGGGAAATCGCATTTAAGTAATGATACCAATGGGTGGGCAGCAGCTTTGTATCAAACCACGCCGTTTCACCAAACCCCTTGGTGTCAATACCCATCAGACGGATCTGCTGGCTTACCACCTGCTGCTGTCCCCAATCCTGCTTTTCTTCTTTTTTGTTCCCTTTTCCGTCTTTTCCGGGCACTTCGCTGTTCTGCTCCGCCACTGTAGATTCCACGGAGATGGTTGCCTGATCGGTGACA
Organism: uncultured Lachnospiraceae bacterium; assembly: GCA_947625995.1. GTDB lineage: Bacteria > Bacillota > Clostridia > Lachnospirales > Lachnospiraceae > CANQUC01. Next base: position 5,632 of record CANQQN010000068.1, on the reverse strand, counting down.
TAGACTTTGGTTATGTCGGTCACATTTTCAATGGATGCATATTTATCAATATCCGGCTCCGTATAATCATCCGCATTGATCTGCACAGGCTCGGCTTCTGCTTCATCGCCCTCCTGCTCTTCCTCCGGGAACTCCTCCTGTTCTTCCTCCTCGTCGCTCCAACGCTCCTGAAGCACCACATCCGCGCCGACAGCGTAGCTGATCCGTTCCTCCTCGCCCTGATTGATGGTTCGGGCAGACTTTGCATTAAAGATGCCAAGCGCAATGGTCAGCGTCAAAAACATCATGATAAAATATTGTTTGTTTCTGGTTCGCAGTACCCGCAGGAAAGAAGCATACCATGCCGGATCCCATTTCTTTTTCCCTATCCGGAAGATCAGCGACAGGATCAGAGGAATGATCCTGAGCGCAAGGAGGGACGCTCCCACAATAAACAGGGAAGAAGATAAAAACAACAGCGGATCCAATGAGCCTCCCTTTGCCACCCGATCAACCAGAAGATCCCGCTGGTTATGAAAGGAGTACAATCCATAGAGGGACACTGCCAGCAACAGCACATCCAGAAAATACTTCTGCCACCAAACCCGTTTTTTCTTATCGCTCTGTTTTTGTTTATGCTCCACAATAGTGAGATCCGCATATTTGAACACCGGCAGGGTCATGGCGGTCACGGACAAGATCACCGCGGCCAGCCCGTACAGAAGTACGCCGGCGGATATGCGGATATGCAGGGCGCTGCGCTGCACAAAGCCCAGAAAGGCATTGGCGGAACCAAACATCTGGCACAAAAGCACCGCCACCGGAATCCCGATCACAAAACCGATCCCCGCGAGAATACCGCCCTGCATCAGATAACTGATCACCAGCTGCTTCTTGCTGGCGCCCCGGCTTTTTAGAATGGCAATATCATTTTTTTCAATCTCAAGAATCTGCCTGGAGACCATAAAGATGAAGGCCGCCAACAGCACCAAGATCGGCACCTGCAGGATCTGCAAAGTCGAGACCACGCGGCGCACCATCACCTGATGCTGCTCCAGCAGGTTCTGATAATAAGCGGTGAAGGTCACCGAGGATATCTGGGAATACGCATTGACATATTCCTTTGTCCGGGCAAGCAGCTTCGACACGTTAGAGCCCCGTATCTGTTCATAATCCAAGAGCAGATAAAAAGTTCCACGCATACCGTAAACGGGATTGTCATAATCCACGAAGGTGTCGTTGAACACTTTTTCCGAGATCAGGATCTCCGAAGTAAAGGTGCTGGGACTGTTCACCCAGAACAGATCCTCATCCTCGCTGTTCTCGAAGACGCCGCAGATCCGGATCCGGACAGGATTTCCCTCCTTGTCCTTCAATTCCGAAAAGGTCAGTGTTTCTCCGATCAACAGTTTCTGGGACACCAGACCCTTCTGACTGATCACCGCGTCGATCACGCCGTCCTCCCCCGTCTTGTCACTGTAAAAATCACCGGAAACCATCTTCACATGCTCCGAAAGATCCTCTATATATCCTACCGTCAGTTTCTTTTTCTGCTGCTCTCCGTTATAAGTATAATCCGTCATGGCGTCCATCTTCGGAATACAATAATGATAGACTTCCATCAACGACGGCACTGTCAGCTGGTCCCGGATCTCCCCTATCGCATCCCGTGCCGCGGTGAACTGCTCCGCCGTATTACCCTCTTCGTTCACCTTTAATTGGGCGCTGAGCACAATGGTGCCCGGATAGCGGTTGTTTTCTACAATGAAATTACTCATATTACGGTTAAGCGTTTTCTGCTGTATGGCGTCGGTGTACATCGGATTACAGCAGGCGATCCCCACAAGCAGGATATTGCCCACCAGAAGGCACAGCACGATCCATTTCCGATTGAGCATTTTTTGAATCACAAAATCAAGCATTCCCGCACCCCCTATTGTATGGAAACTACGTCACCTTCGGAAAGCCCCTGAATAATCCATGCGTTAGTGCCGTCGCTTCCTCCTACAATGACATGCCTCTGCATCAGCTTACCGTCCTCAAGCAGATAAACATATTGCTGGTTCTTCTGTTCAAAAACAGCCGCCGCTTTTACTGTCAGTACATTTTCTACCTGATAACCGGTGGCCTTTACCTCTATATTCGTCAATTCCTTGGGATTAAACTCTCCCTCCAGACGAATGTAAAGCTTCCCGTTCTTGATGGAATCCTGCAGGGTATTATCCGCCGCCACAACGGTTCCCGCATATTCCTTTCGATTCTCTCCCACGCCTGCAAGCACCTGCACCTTCTGTCCGTATCGGATATCCCCCGGGTTCTGTGCTTGGATCAGCACCTTCTCGGCAGAATACATGATCGCAACAGAACGGCCCACCGTCATCACCGTTCCCGCCGTTACCGGAAAGATCGCGTCGATCACACCGTCGTAAGGCGCATAGATGCCGTCAACGGCATCCACAGACTGGATCTGCTGCATTTCCTCCTCCAGAAGCCCGATGTCCTTTTCGTATTCCTCTTCCATATGGGTGAGTGTAAGCTGCTGTTCACGGATCTTCAGTTCACAGATCTGCCGCTCGTTCGCGTCGGAAGTGGTGTTCATCGTCTGCTGAAGGGACGCGATCTCCTGCTGGGCGTAGTTACGGACGTTTTCCATTTCCGCTTTCTTTTTTTCGATCTGCTCCTGTTTTTCTCCCTGCTGGTCAGCGGGAACCGTCTCCAAGCTGGCGATCAGGTCACCTTTCTTTACATAATCGCCTTCTTTTACAACGATCTCTTTCAACGCGCAGCCGTTCACCGGGCTTTTCAGTTCAGTGCGCACAGGATAATACAGAGTCCCTCCGAAGTTCCTCTCTACCTCCAGATTGCCGTACTGGGCCGTGGAACTGCCCACCTGCGAATCTGTGATGTCCACCAGAGATTCCTTCACAAGGTCTGTATTGCCGCTTCCACAGCCTGCAAAAGACGCAGCCAAAAGAAATACCGCTATACAGCCTGACACATGCAGCGTTCTTTTTTTATTTCGCATACAGAACCTCTCCTTCCTCAAGCCCCTTGGTGATCTCCACCGCATTGTTCCATTCAAATCCGATCTCAACATCCCGGCGTTTTCGTTCTCCCGCGTCGTCCTTCACATACACATAATAGGAATCCACGTCGCTATACAGAGCATTGTCCGGGATATAAACCACATTGTCCTTATAATCCGTGACCACCACAACGACAGCCATACTTCCATAGGCCACGTCGGCGCCTTCGTTCAGGTAATAGGTTCCGTAGGGTGTACCTTCCTGCAGCTCGATCATATTCAATTCAGTCTGGGAATAGGGAGAAGGCGTGATCTCATACCGTTTTCCGTTGATCAGCGCATAATATTCATGGGCCTGTTCCAGCACTTCTTCCTCCACATAGTCGCCTTTTATCTCCTTGGAGCCTTCCACCGCCACTGCCGCGACAATCCCTGCCTCAAGCGTATCGCCCACATTGCCCGTCCGCAGTGCTACCACCGTTCCGTCGCAGGGAGACACAAGGGGCGAGCCGCTGACGCCGCCCTCCATTTTTTGCATCTGCAGTTCGGCAAGTTCTTTCTCCTGTTCTACCTGATTGGTATACAGCCGGTCCCGCTGCTTTGTAATATCGGAAAGCTTCTCCGAGATCTCCTCCGAGCCTGCTCCGTTTGCCTGCATCTGCGCCATCTCCAGTTCTCCGATCTGAATCTCCAACTGGGACAGTTCATTGAGGTACGCGTTGTCCGCAGACTTGTTCTGGATCTCCTGATCGATGGACTCTATCTGGCCGGACACTCCGGAGCCGTCCAACTCCACCAGCACGTCGCCTTCCTTCACCTGATCGCCCAGCGCCACCGGAAGCCCGGCAATGATCCCCTGCCCGTTCATCCGCACATACCTTACAGAGGGGATCACCGTTGTTTCCGTTACAATGGTGTTGTACATCTCCCCTCGGGTCACGGTCACCAGATTATCGCCGGATCCCACAGGCTCCAAAAGCTCCGGCACGTCCGCGCCGCATCCAAGACATACGCAAAGGAGCGCCGCGCAGGAAAGCAGACCAATGATCTTTCCGATTCTCTTTTTTATTTCTTTCATATCCTGTCTGCCCCCTTTTATTCAAGAATGACCTTGTCGCCCTCGGACAGGCCCTCCAGAATCTCTACATTGTCGTTTGCCCACATCCCCGTTTTTACCTTTTTGGTACTGCGGATCCCCTCCGCATTCTCCACATAAACGATCTCCTCGTCATTGATCAAATTGACCGCATATGAGGGGATATACAGGGCGTCCTCCTTTTCTTCCACCAAGATAGTCACGGATCCGATCTGCCCGGACCGCAGTAGAAGCCCCGGCGCATGCACCGTAAAATAGACGCGGGAAGGGTCCTGATCGTTGTCCGGCCTCTCTGCAGGCGACAGCCCGATCTGCTCGGCGTCCACGGCGGTCATCTGATAATCCTGCCCGCCATAGCGGAACATATATTTGCCGCCGATCTCAAATTTTTTCCAGTAAGGAGTAAAGATACTGATAATAAACGTGTCGCTCTGATTGACAATGAGCACCACCTGCCCGCTGACCGATTTTTCTTTATTTTCCAGTTCTCTGGCATACACCACCACCCCGTCAAAGGGCGCGCGAAGCTCCAACTGGCCGGAATCCCCTACCTGATCGCGCCTGTTGCCCGGATTTAACTGGGCCAGAAGCTGATCCTGCTTTACGGTGTCGCCTGTCTTCACATAGATGCCCTCGTAGGACATATTATCAAAAGGAAAAGACAGATTCTTTTCTCCCACCGTCTGCACCACCGCGTCAATGGTTTCGTAATGCTTCAGTTCTCCGCGCTTCACCTCCGCCATCCGGAATTCCTCCTGCTGATAGGCCTCAATGATCGGCGTTTTTACAAGCTCTTCTTCCTTCGGGAAAAGGCCGCATCCGGCAAGCATAAGCATACTTTCTGCCAATATCCCGAGAAAGAACATCCCTTTAACCTTTTTTCTCAATTTCTTCACCTCTTACTTCACATGTAAAACCTTTTCCTATATCCACGGGGATTTCTTCCTCCAAAGCAAAGGAATAAATACAGGCCTCCTTTACCTCCATACCGGTGAGCCGCGTCAGGGCGCGGCCGTAATATTCTAACTGTATCCCATACAGGGCACAGAGTTTTTCCCGTCCTCCTTTTTTTGATACCTGATCCGTTTTGTAATCTACCACAACAAGCGTTTCGCCCTCCCGGAAATAGGCGTCAATGATCCCTTGGATCATCAGCATCTCCTCGCCGGCGTCCGGATACACCTCTGAAGCTTCGATGCCGATCACAAAGGGCTTTTCTCTCCATAGCTGTCCCCTGCCGGCGGCCCGTCTCATGCGGAGGCCGATATCTGACTGCAAAAAGCCAACGACTTTGGCGATCTCTATCGTATCCGCCGCTTCTTTCTGTATACGTCCTTCCTCCACCAGACGCTCGAGAAGACCCGCCACATGTTCTGTGGTTCCTTCCATAGAATAGTCCATGCATTCTAAAAGCTTGTGATAAGCAGTGCCTCTCTCCACCGCCTTTGTCTCTTTGGTTTCTGCCGCAAATTTGGGGATCAGGGGCACCGGCACAGGCTCCTGATATAGCCTGTCGCTTTCCGGTTCTCCCT
>CANQQN010000067.1 GCA_947625995.1 uncultured Lachnospiraceae bacterium | reverse complement strand
TGTCGGTGCCGGCCATTGGCGCGGGTACCGCAAACACAGAGTTTGAGGTGATGACCGGCATGAATCTGGATTTCTTTGGCCCCGGAGAATATCCTTATAAGACAGTGCTGGAGACCCAGACCTGTGAATCCCTTGCTTATAATATGAAAGAAAATGGCTACACGGCTCACGCCATTCACAATAACAGAGCCAATTTTTACAGCCGGGATAAGATCTTTTCCCAGCTTGGCTATGACGACTTTACTTCTATTGAGGTGATGAACGTAACGGAGTTCACCCCCAACGGCTGGGCAAAGGATAAATGCCTCACCCATGAGATCCTGAAGGTGCTGGATTCTACGGAAAACAGGGACTATGTATATACCATTTCCGTGCAGGGTCACGGCAAATATCCCAAAGAGCCTCTGGATATAGTCCAGCCTATCAAGCTGCTTAGCGGCATTGATGATGACAGAAAGTACGGCGTGGAGTATTATATCAATGAGATCCGGGAGATGGATCAGTTTTTGCAGGAGCTTGTGGCGGCGCTGTCCGCAAGGAACGAGCCCACCATACTGGTGGCATACGGAGACCACCTGCCCGGCCTTGGCTTTACTCAGGAGGATCTGATCAATAAAAACATGAACCAGACGGAATATGTGATCTGGAACAACATAGGGCTGGAGAAGAAGGATGAGGATATTGAAGCTTACCAGCTTGCATCCAGAGTACTGGAACGGATCCATATCAAAACCGGTGTGATCAACGCCTACCATCAGGCAAACAAAGATACAGAGCAGCAGGAATATCTGGACAATTTAAAGATCCTTGGCTATGATATGCTCTACGGCGATAAGGACGCCACCGGCGGGAAGGACAAATATATTGCCACCGACCTGAAATTCGGCGTCACCAATGTCCATATTGATCAGATTGAACAGGATCCCAACGACCAATCCTACATTACGATCAAAGGCGACTATTTCACCGCCTACAGCAGAGTCATGTGCGGAGAGGAGAAGCTGAATTCAGTATTGATCGACGAGAATACCATTCGGGCGGAACTGCCGGATTTTGAAGAAGGGGACCATCTGCCTATCACGGTGGAACAGAATTACAAGGGCAAGCTGACGCTTCAGGTGTCCAATACTATGACCATTATGCCTGATACGACAGCGGATTTCGGAGAAGATTTCCAGAATAACAACGATAACTTTGAATGATCGGGGAAAACCCCGTCAAGCATAAGCAGATATGCAAAAACTTTCGCCCCTCATTGGTAATTACAGGAAAACCAATGAAGGGCGAAAAGATAGGAATATTCATTTTATTTAATGAGGCAGTTCCCGTTCGGGATCCTCAACCTCTGTTTCAAGGGCTTCCGTTTCTTCGGAGGCCTTTTCTTCTGCGAGGCTCTCATCTGTGAGGGTTTCCTCCGCTGGGAGATCATCTGCGAGGGTTTCCTCCGCGGGGGTTTCATCTGTGGGAGTTTCTTCCTTGATATACAGTTTGAAGATCTTCAGATACAGGAAAGAGAACCCATAGGCCAGCGCTGAAAAGGCCAGAAAGAACCAAATGGGGATCCAGTACCAGAATTTCAGCAGCAGGAATCCAAAGGCAGCCAGCCCGGCAATAAAGATCAGGGTAAAGGGCAGATGGCGGATGGAGAGGATCAGCGCGTTCTTAAATGTATATTTGATCTTATTTACAAACTTTGACTGTAACGGGAATACATACATGAGCACCAGCAGGTAGATGGCGGTGGCAAGAAAAGTGGCGGGAAGCAGGATGTCGTTCATTAAGAAACCACCCACGCGGATCTCCACAAAAAAGCTGACGTACAGGTCGAAAAGCAGGAACGCGCCCACAAGAAGCATGATGAGCCAGATAATGGTGCTCTGCCGGAAGTTTTCACGGAAGGATTTGAAAAAATTCCGCGAGACATAAGATTCGTTGCCGTCCACCATCTTCATGGCTGTATAAAACATGGCGGTGGTGGAAGCGCCGATGGTGACGATGGGAATGCTGCAGATCACCCAGAGCACGTTCAGCACGATCAGGTCAGAAATACGGTTTAAGATCCTGAAAAAAGGACCGTCAAAATTAAAAAAATTATTCATATGCAACGCTCGCTTTCTGAAAAAAGTCATAAGACTGTTTGGCCGTCCTGAAAAAAGATGGCTTGCCTAATAGTATACTGGATTTTAGAATAAAAAGCAAATAAAACCTTTGGCGGGCCCTTTCCCGAATGAAAAAGGAAGATTGGCAAATTGTTCAAAAAATATTTCCTTTTTCGTGATATTGTCCCAAGCTTTGCAGACGTCATCCCGCAATTAGGAAAAATGTCAACGAACGCCGAAATATTTTAGTAAACATGAGTATGGCGCAGCGGGAAAGATATCTGTATAATAAAGCTATCAATTGAATCAATATCTATATTGGGAGGAAGAAAGAATGGCAAGTTTATCATTGAAAAACATTACCAAGGTTTACCCTAACGGCGTTACCGCTGTGAGAGATTTCAATCTGGAAGTAAAAGACAAAGAGTTCATCATCTTTGTAGGCCCTTCAGGTTGTGGTAAATCTACAACACTTCGTATGATCGCCGGTCTGGAAGAGATCTCCGGCGGCGTTCTGAAGATCGACGACAAGATCGTAAACGATATCGAGCCCAAGGACAGAGATATCGCCATGGTATTCCAGAACTACGCTCTGTATCCTCATATGACTGTTTACGATAACATGGCATTTGGTCTGAAGCTGAGAAAAGTTCCTAAGGATCAGATCGATAAGATGGTTCGTGAAGCCGCTAAGATCCTTGACCTTGAGCCTTACTTAGAGAGAAAGCCGAAGGCTCTTTCCGGTGGTCAGAGACAGCGTGTTGCTATGGGACGTGCTATCGTGCGTAATCCTAAGGTATTCCTCATGGATGAGCCGCTGTCCAACTTGGACGCAAAGCTGCGTGTACAGATGAGAACCGAGATCGCAAGACTGCATCAGAGACTGGGCACCACCATCATCTACGTAACCCATGACCAGACCGAGGCTATGACGCTTGGTACCCGTATCGTTGTTATGAAAGACGGCGTTGCACAGCAGATCGATTCTCCTCAGAACCTGTATTCTCGTCCTGCAAACCTGTTCGTAGCCGGATTCATGGGTTCTCCTCAGATGAACTTCTTGGATGCTGTATGTAACATCAACGGCAGCAAGGTTACGTTGACGATTGCTGAGAAGCACGTGATCACCCTTCCCGAAGATAAGGCGAAGAGACTGATCGAGGGCGACTATGACGGCAAGACAGTTGTAATGGGTATCCGTCCTGAGGATATTTACGATGATGAAGAGACCATCGCGAAGAACCCGAACAGCGTGATCACAGCGACCATCAACGTATACGAGCTTCTTGGTGCAGAAGTATTCCTGTACTTCAGCCTTGAGGATCAGTTCCCGATGATCGCTCGTGTAAATCCTCGTACCACAAAGAGGCCCGGCGATGATTGTACATTCGCTATGGACGTTGAGAAGATCCACGTATTCGATAAGGAGACAGAGGTTACCATCACCAACTAATCGAAAACAGGCGAAAGCCGGTACAAAGAGTTCACACAGAGGCGCAGGATTTTTCCTGCGTCTCTTTTTTAACGTTCAGGATGAAAGGAGCAGCCTTTTTTGCGGCAGGCGCGTTTTTTATAATTTTTGAAACCAAATTCTGATTTTGCACACTATAACAGGGAAAGGAGGCGAGAGCGTATGGAGACAGACACCGGACAAGGCGGGGCCAAAAATCAAACGGGCGGACAGAGTGAAAGCAAAAGTCTGACAAGCGGACAGGCTAAAAGTCTGACAAGCGGACAGACCAAAAGCCAAAACAGCCTAGACAAAAGCCCGATGAACGGTCGGGGACAGGCGGAAGAATTGATCCTCAGATATACCCGGGAATATCTGGAAAAAATGTTTTATTTCTGCCTGAAAAAAACCGGCAGCGCCGGAGAAGCGGAGGAACTCTGCGCGGATATTTCTCTTCAGGTCACCGAGGCATTTCATCGGGGCGCAATTCCCGAAAACTTTCCGGCTTATGTTTTTCAGATCGCGAAAAACCGCTATCGGCTCTGGGCTATTGCGCAGAAGAAATTGCGGACCTGTATTGACGTGACGGATACCGGCAGCGTTTCCGGCGAAGATGCCGGTGTGCTGGAGAGCATGATCAAACACGAAGATCTGAAACTTCTGCGGCGGGAACTGGCGCTGATATCCGAAGAGTACCGCGGGGTCGTTGTGGCATATTATATCGACGACCGTTCGATAAAAGATATTTCCATATCGCTGGGACTTCCTGAGGGCACGGTGAAAGCAAAGCTGTTCCGTGCCAGAAAAATTTTGAAAGAAGGTATGCATATGGCAAGAGAATTTGGTCCAAAAAGCTATAACCCGGAAAAGATCGACTTTGTTGCCAGCGGCGAGCAGCCATCAGGGCTTCCATGGAGCGCGGTGAAGACGATGTTTTCAAAAAATGTGCTGCTGGAGGCTTCGGAAAATCCATCTACCGTAGAGGAACTCTCCGTTGCCCTTGGGATCGCCGCGCCCTACATGAAAGAAGAGGTTGACGCTCTGGTGCGAGCAACGCTTTTAAAGAAGACCGGCAGCAGGTATGTGACAAACTTTCCTATCGTTTCCAGAGAGACACGGGAAAAAATCTATGCCCTGAAACAGCAGATGGCACCAGATTATGCAGAACTGGTGGACCGGATCGCGGCGGACTGTGTGCCGAAGATCCGGGAAGCGGGATATGTCAAAAGTGAAAAGATCTCCGACATGGATATTCGCTGGTGGGCGGTATGTATCTGCCTGCGCATGGCGGAGAAGGAAAGGGAGGAAGTCTTCAGCCCGGAGGCTCCCATCGTCAGAGAGAACGGCGAAAGCTGGGAGTTTTACGGGCTGGAGGGAGCCGAGTTTGAGGAACCATTTGTAAGTTACAACGGGTACGGACGGTATCTGTACGCGTATATTCCGCATCAGTATGGGCTTGGAGTACATTTGAAACGGCCGAATGAACAGGCGGAGGAGCTTGTTGTGAAAGCGGTCATGGAAAACCGCAAGTTTAACAGCTTCAGCGATTTAGAAAAGGCTGTTTTTCAAAAGGCGGACCGGATCGCTCATGCGGGACCAAAGGGGGAGATCGTTCCCGATATTCTTTTCATACCGGACGAGAAGCAGATAACCGGAAAATCCGGCATTGTGCGTTCCCATCCGCTGTTTGCGGAACTGAATGCCTGCGACGGGGCCCTCTTTCAAAAGATTCTGAACCTTTTAAGAATGGAGCGGAATGCTTACATTAAAAAACAGTTTTACGGCGTTGCCCATACCCTGTGCCATATGAGGGGGCTTGCGATCCAAGAAGAGGTCAGTGCCGGACGCCTGATCCTCCCGGAAAACCCGAAAGACGCCGTCTGCACTGCGGCGATCATGATGTCCGGAAAGTGAAAGCAGTGAAAAATTTGTGCCGATGGGGATTGCTTTTGCCCCATCGGCACATGGGAAGATTCAGTTCATACGCTTAATCCGCTTCATTCAGCATTTCTACGATCTTCTGAAATTCCTCTGTATCTCTCAGAATGTCAAACTCTTGAGCGGTCAGCCAATCCTCCGCCATGACCCGGCAGTAGCTTCTTGTATCGGCGGTGTCAAAATCGATCTTGTTTTCTGTCACCGTGCCAAGGAGCAGACTGGAGATGGTCAACGTCTCCGGCCTGTCATCGAAGACTCTTGCGTTTTGGGCGGCGGTCTTCAGATACCGGCAGGCTTCCTGTGCGTTTCCCGTGCGGGCATGGAGCAGGGCCAGTTCATAGCTTATGTGCATGGGACCCCATGTGTCAGGAGTTTTTGGCCCGTCACAGATGAGATGTTCCAGAGCGGCTATCTTTTGAAACACTTTTATAGATTCGTTGTCAGGCAAAAGCCGGCTGCCTGCCAGCTGCCAGACAGCGCTTCTCAGAGATTCATAATCCTGCCGTATCTTTTTTTGCAGAAACGGCAGTTTTTCCTCCTGCTCCAACGCCCACCAGATCTGATTTTCCCGGCACAGTTCCTGAGAGGGAAGGGTCTCATAGAGGACCCGGCCCATGTTCTTCCGCCCCATCTCGCAGTGCTGGAAGGCGAGCCTTCCGACAGCCTCCAGCCGAATATCCGGGTCGGGACAGTATTTCATGATGCGCTCTCCCAGAGAGACGATCTCCGCGTCATATTTTTCCCGGTTTTCTTTCCAGTTCGGGATGTTGCCGCTGTCGTCACCGGACACAAAGAGGGCGTACATGAGCTTGTTCAGCAGTGTGTAATTATTGGGAAATTCCGCTATACCTTCTCTGGCAATGTCGATGCAGCGGTCAATTTGTCCTTGGCTGATAGCCGTCTGAAAGCGTGTAAGGTATTCGTCCGTCTTTTTCTGCTCGGTTGCGTAATCGGCGCCCAGCAGCTTATCTGTGGAGATCTGAAAGATGTCTGCAATGACGGGAAGCAGTTCTATGTCAGGATAACAGCTTCCAAGCTCCCAACGAGAGACAGACTGGCAGGCCACGCCAAGCATTTCCGCCAGATCTTCCTGCGTGATCCCTCTTTCCCTGCGGAGGGATCTTATGGTTTGTCCTATGGTCAGTTTCATGATAATCCTCCTTCTTAAGGAAATAATGGAAGCTGCGCAACTTCTGATTATATTATAATCAGGGCTCCGCCGACTGTCCATAACTCCTCCGGTGAGATTTTTTCACGGTGCAAGTGAATTTTCACAAGCTCGATATGCTCTCCGGCAGCAGCTTTTTCGGCGCAAGGAAAGTATTTCGCTTCTGATTTGCTCATAATGCCATCTGCATAATCGGTCGAAAAAACAGAGTTTATGCATTTGAGTGCAAATACTTGATTTTTTTATGGATTTATGCTATCCTGTGAACAACAGGAGGGATGCGCAATGATAGAATCGCATAAATTGAAAAAAAGGGATCGTTACCTCAATAAGCTGATTGGCTTTCAAGATACGGAACCTGTAAAGGTGATCACCGGTATAAGGCGCTGCGGGAAATCAAGTATTTTGAAACTTATGGTTGCGCATTTGAAAAAAACGGGGATTTCTCCGGAGCAGATCGTTGAGATGAATTTTGAGTCTAATGACTTTCGGAAAATGACTTCTGACGATGTTTACGCTTATGTAAAAAAACAAATAGCGCCGGGAAAGAGAATGTATTTATTTTTTGATGAGATCCAGAGGATCAGCGCATGGGAAGACGCGATCAATGCTTTGCGCGTGGATCTGGACTGCGATATCTATGTAACCGGTTCAAATGCTTACCTGCTTTCCTCCGAGTATTCCACCTATCTTTCCGGCAGATGTGTGGAGATCAGGATGCTGCCGCTTTCGTTTGGTGAATTCCTTTATTTTCATGATCTTGAAGTGAAGGAAATCAAGAGCGCGCTTGGCGGCGTTCATAAGCAGGTGTTTGATAAAAACGGCGAGCGCTATGAACTGCGGGAAGCCTTTGAAGCATTTATGCGCTTCGGCGGCATGCCCGGCATTGCCGATGTTGGACTCGACCAAGAAAAAGCCCTTTCCCTTCTTGACGGGATCTATTCTACAGTCGTTGTTCGCGATATTCTGGAACGTGAAAAGCGTCGAGGGCAGAAGCAGATTACTGACCCGATCCTGCTTCGTAAGATCATCATGTTTCTGGCGGACAACATCGGTTCTAATGTTTCTATTTCATCCATAGGCAATACCTTAATGAATGAAGGCCTTCTTGAGGACGGGAAACGGAAAAGTGCTCCGAGCGCGCATACGGTTCAGGCATATGTCAACGCGCTGCTTGAAAGCTACTTCTTCTATGAGATCAAGCGGTTTGATATTAAAGGAAAAGAGTACCTCCGTACGCTGGGCAAGTATTATATTGTTGATATCGCATTGCGGAATTATCTGCTGGGCTTCCGAAATCGTGACAGTGGTCATGCAATCGAAAATGTCGTTTATTTTGAATTGCTTCGCAGAGGATATGACGTTGCGATCGGTAAGATCGATAACATGGAAGTGGATTTCATCGCGACTACCGCCGATGAGAAGAAATACATTCAGGTGACAGAATCCATGAACAGCGAGGATGTAAGAAAACGGGAGCTTGCTCCTTTGCAAAAAATACGTGACAATTATGAAAAGATCGTATTGTCGCTTGAGCCGGGGTTGGATCGCTCATATGAGGGGATCAAGTCTGAAAATCTAATGGAATGGCTACTTGCAGACTGAGCACTGTTTTATTGAAGCTATACAATTATTATACTTGGCACAACAAAGCCCGAAATCAAACTCTCACCACTTGAGAGCAGGTTTCGGGCTTTTCTATTTTTATGAAAGTTATCAAGCAATGACTCGACTTTTCAGGCTTTCAGAGTGATTTATAGACAGACGTGCAGGTAGGCTTTCGGACAAAAAAGTGTGAAAAATTTCGTAGAGTGCAGTTTATGGGACATTCCGAAGATCTCAATGAAAGATCGTTTCTTGAAGAAAACATTATTCAGGTTACCGATATTTTTTTCGGAAAGCAATTGTATTATTTTTCCATACCCGCCTGTAGATTTGTTGACATTTTGTAGTGTTTCGGGGTAAAATAAATACAACAAACTTACGGGGTGAACAACATGAAGATAACGAGAACTTACGAGGACGTGCATGTGACGGAGATGGACATGTATCTCTTCGGCGCGGGGACACATTATGATATCTTTAAAAAGCTTGGCGCGCATTTCGCTGTGAAGGACGGCGTAGAGGGCGTCTATTTCGCCGTGTGGGCGCCGGCGGCGCTGGAGGTCTATCTGATCGGGGAATTCAACCACTGGAACGAGACCGGCCATCCAATGAAGAGGCTGGAGCCTCAGGGTATCTATGAACTGTTTGTGCCCGGCGTGAAGCTGCACAGCCTCTACAAATATCTGATCATTTCCGCTTCTCATCAAAAGCTGTACAAGGCCGATCCTTTTGCAAATTACTGTGAGAGGCGTCCGGGCAACGCATCGGCGGTGGTGGAGATCGACGACTATACATGGAAGGATGCCAAATGGATGGACAAACGGGACGAGACAGATCCGCTGACCCGCCCGGTGGCCATTTATGAAGTGCATCCGGGATCATGGATGCGCCATCCCGTGCCGGAAGGTACCGAGGAGGACGGATTCTATACTTACCGCGAGCTTGCCCACAGTTCCCACTCTTACTATGGAGGTTCTGG
>CANQQN010000066.1 GCA_947625995.1 uncultured Lachnospiraceae bacterium | reverse complement strand
AACATTGAAAGCTATTTGTGGAAATTGGATGAAGCATCGGAAAATGGGCTTTTTGAGGCTCATGAAACTCAAAAATATGTTGATAATGGAAAAACAGTGCTGACAAATGGTTTTGTGGAAATTGTTTCTACGGATGAAAGGCTGGATGAACAAGGAGTCAGTGTGCTGACGGTGCTCAAAGAACTGAAAGAAGACAGTGAAAAAGTGACGGATGAAAATGTGGAGGCTCTGTTTGCTGTACAGGTGATAGATAAAAATGGTGCGGTGATCGAAAATATAGAGAATCTTCGCATGCGTTTCAAAGTGAATATTTCCTATTCAAAATTGGAAGAACAGAAGCTTTATAAAATAGGGGAGAATGGCAGCCTGTCTGAATTGAAAACGGAAATCGATCACATGATTGATATATTGCCTTCCCAGAAGGGGATAGCTGCAAATGTAGAAAGCTTGGGCGTATTTCTTGTAACATCGCCGTACTTTTACGGGGATATCAACGATGACGGAGATCTGACAAGTGAAGATGCATTGGAAATTTTGAAAATAATTGTAAAATCACAGGATGCCATTAAATTCTTGGATGATAGGATCATTATTCCGGATGTGAATGGCGATGAAAAAGTGACGGCAGACGATGCACTTCTGCTTCTGAAGAAGGTTGTAGGAGTAATTGATCAATTTCCGGTGGAAGCAAAATAAATCCGGGCAAATATAAGAAGAGTGTTAGAGCGTAGCGTCAGGAAAGCTTAGAAAATCAAAAATACAAATGCACGAGAAGGAGGGGGTATTATGAAAAAGGTATTGGCAATTTTGATGGCTGCAGCCCTGATATTCGGGATGCTCCCCGGACAGACCGCGGCTGCATCTGAATCCGGGCAGCAGGCGCAATCTTGGCCTAGGGCCAGATTTAGCGCCGACGGCACCGGCTTTTCCATGGAGATCGGCGGGATCAAGGATCTTCGGGGCGGCAGTTATGTGATCAGGTATAATCCGGAGGTTATAGCTCTTGATTATTGGGATCATTATTGGTGGGTGGATAATGTTTATAACTTGGAACCCGGAATATTGAAAATTGAGTTTAAAGCTGTGGGGGATAAGGAAACAAATTACAGTTATTCTCTTTCTGTGGCTTTCAAGCGGATCGGATACGGTACATCAGATATTGACGTGGAGTCAGTCACAGCCTATGACGGAGCAGGAAACAATTATGAGATCGAACCGGAGAAAAGTGTCAATAATCCGGTTTATGACGACCCGTCCAATTATGAGATCGAGGACGGCGTGCTGATCAGATATCTGGGTGACGCCGAAAATCTGGAATTGCCGGATGACATTACCGTGATCGGTGAGGAAGCTTTTGCGGGTAATACCACGCTGGCCAAAATCCGGATTCCCTACGGCGTAACGGAGGTTCGGGATAAGGCGTTTCTAAACTGCAAAAACCTTTCCGCGCTTGTTTTGCCGGAGGGGGTGACAAAGATCGGGTACGCGGCGGTCGCAGGCTGCGAAAAGCTGGAAAAGATGGAGCTTCCTAAGGGAATTGAGAAGCTGGACACTTGTATCTTTTCGGAATTGGATCATATGGAAGAAAATGTTTCCGGCCCGGTAAAGGAGTATTACAAGGAATCATTTATCAAAGAATTGACCATTAAGAGCTCGTCCTTCGAACTGTATGCAGAGGCCGGAACAGGGTCTGCGGATGAGAACGCGCGTATTTTGCAGTGGGAGCAAAGCCTGAAAAATCTTGAGACCGTGTTCGGATATGTGTTTACCGGCGCAGAAGATCTGGCAAAAGATACCGGAAGCCGCTTTGTCTCCATTGATACCAGCTTTGAGGACAGGTCGGTCAACAAAGGCAGCAGCCTTGCTTACCGGGGTGATGTGGACGGCAATGGGAGCGTAGACGCGCAGGACGCTTTGGAGATCCTGAAATCTGTTGTTGGTCTGACGGAAGCGGCAGCCGGGAAAACGGCAGATGTGAATGACGATGAAACAGTTGATTCGGCGGATGCGCTGCAGGTGTTGGAGTATGCGGTTAATCTCCGGCCAAAACAAGCGGTGGCGCCAAAAATATTTGAGACCTATCAGTTTGCGTCAACAGGACAAAGAGATCAGTGGTCACATGGGTTTGAATCTGCGGCTGTGGTGTTAAAGAGCGCCGAAGAACGAGATAGATTTGTGACTACCTATTTGGAAGATATTTTTCAAGAGGACCAACAGGTCATGAAAGAGATCCAGAAGCATTTTCAATCATTGGATGAAGACTATTTTAAGGATTTTGTTTGTGTGGTAACCTTTGATACAACGTCGGAAAAAAAGAAAGGCGATTACAAATTGTTTACCCTCCGTCAAATGACGTCAAAAGACGGCGCCTTAAAGGAAATACAGCCGGTGCTGTATCATGATGTGAAAATCGGAGAGCAGGAAAATCAACCGGAATTGGTTATCTCCACCACGACACTTTCTAAGACATTTCCCTATAACGGGGAGTTCACAGATACCGCCCTTCTAAGAGAAAGGTTTTACGAAACGGAGGAACGTGCAGACTGATCATACAATAAAATGAAATAGATTTACCGGATGGGCAGAGAGACAACAAAGATCGAGAGTCTCCGCCCATCCGTTTTTGTTTTTTCAAAAAAATAGTTTCTGATAGTTGAAAACTGTTTGAAAATATGATAAAGTTTTTAATGTATGCAGGTATTGCTTTAAATAGATATTACATTATTGCTTTGATGTACTAAAGTATACAGATACATACAGGATTTTGGAGGAAGCAGGATGCAGGCTGAAAAAGTTTTGGAAATCAGGGATTTGTGTGTGGATTTTAAGACGGCGGAGGGCGTGGTGCACGCCATCAACCACCTGAGCTACGATCTGCACAAAGGTGAAAAGCTGGGTATTGTCGGGGAGAGCGGCAGCGGAAAGAGCGTGTCCTCCCTTGGGATCATGCAGCTGATCCCCAACCCGCCGGGGCAGATCGTTGGCGGTTCTATCCTTTACCGGGGCAAGGATCTGGTAAAGGCCACGGAAAAGGATATGCAGGGCATCCGGGGCAATGAGATCTCCATGATTTTTCAGGAGCCTATGACTTCCTTAAATCCTATCATCAAATGCGGGCGGCAGATCGCCGAAGCGCTGATCCTCCACCGGGGCATGAAAAAAAAGGATGCCATGGAGGAAGCCGTGCGGATGATGCAGGCGGTAGGGATCGCCAATCCGGAAGCCAGAGCCAACGAATATCCCCATCAGATGTCCGGTGGTATGCGCCAGCGTGTGATGATCGCCGCGGCGCTGGCATGCCAGCCCCAGATCCTCATTGCCGACGAGCCGACCACGGCCCTTGACGTGACCATTCAGGCCCAGATCTTGGATCTGATCAAGGATCTGAATGAGCAGATGGGCGCTTCCGTGATCTTTATCACCCACGACCTTGGCGTTGTCAGACAGCTATGCGATACGGTGATCGTCATGTATACAGGTAAGATCGTAGAACAGGCTCCGGTGCAGGAACTGTTTACGGAGCCGAAGCATCCTTATACCATCGGTCTTCTGAACGCCATTCCGAAGATCACCAAAGACAGGCCGCCGCTGGAGACCATCGAGGGTATGGTGCCCAATCCTTTGGAGCGTATTGAAGGCTGCAGCTTCTGGCCAAGATGCCCTTATGCCACGGAGCGCTGTAAAAAGGAGATCCCGTCCATGACGGATATTTCTGATACCCGGAAGGTGCGCTGTTTCCGGTACGGGGACGGGCAGGAGACGGCGTGATCCCCCAAATTCCCATCGTTTACGATAGATCTTAAAGATCATATGCCATAGTTTACTGCGGTTTTGCAGGATGGAGGTAACCATGACGGAGAATCAAAACAATGTTCTTGTAAAAGCGGACCATATCAAAGTCTATTTCAAAGGGAAAAACAAAAAGTCCGGCACGGTGAAGGCTGTGGACGATATTTCTCTGGAGATCATGGAGGGAGAGACCTTCGGCGTGGTTGGAGAGAGCGGATGCGGCAAGAGCACCTTTGGACGTACCCTTGTGCGCCTGCAGAAGCCCACTTCCGGCAAAGTATTTCTGGACGGGGAAGACACTGCCGACCTGAAAGGGAAAAAGTTGAAGGAGATGTGCAGAAAAGGACAGATCATTTTTCAGGATCCATCCGCCTGCTTAAATCCCCGGCGTACCATCCGTCAGATTCTCATGGAGCCCTTTGAGATCCACAATATGAAGAAAGAGGTGGACGTGGACGCCCGCATTCTGGAGCTTTTGCAGCTGGTCGGGCTGGATGAGTATCATCTGAGCCGCTATCCTCACGAGTTGTCCGGCGGACAGAAGCAGCGTGTCGGCATTGCCCGGGCGCTGGCGCTAAGTCCCAAGCTCATCGTCTGTGACGAGGCCGTTTCCGCGTTGGACGTGTCTGTGCAGGCACAGGTGCTGAACCTTCTTCAGGAACTGAAAGAAAAGCTGCATCTGACCTATTTTTTTATTTCCCACAATCTCAATGTGGTGTATCAGGTCAGCGACAGGGTGGCGGTGATGTATCTTGGCAAGATCGTAGAGCTTGCTCCCTACGACAGTCTGTATGAGCATCGTTATCATCCTTACACAGAGGCGCTGTTGTCGGCCATTCCGCAGGTAGACGAGAATGGGCAGACGGAGCGCATCCGGCTGGAGGGTGAGGTGCCGAGTCCTTCCAATCCCCCTTCCGGCTGTCATTTCCACACCAGATGTACGAAGGTGTGCGAAAGATGCAAAACCGAAGCGCCGGACCTCAGAGAGGTGTCGCCGGGACATCTGGTGGCCTGCCATCTTTACGACCGGTGACCCGCAGAAAGGCCTGCAGGCTTTATGGCCGGTCAGAAAACGGAGATCCTGCCTGAAAAGGCATCTCAATATATTGATGCCGCCGGAAAACGCGAAGTGAACCGCAGGCATCAAAAGGTATCAACCTTATAGAAAGAAATGGAGGAAATTGATCATGAAAAAGAAACTATTGGCAGTTGCGCTGAGTTTCGCCATGGTTCTGGGGCTTGCAGCCTGCGGAAACAGCGATTCCGGAAGCGCCACAAATAATAACGGCAATAACGGAACTACCGCGGAATCCGGCGATAACGGTTCGGCGGAGGGCAACACGGTTGTGCTTGCGATGGGCGCCGGGTTTTCCACATTGGATCCCGGATATGTCTATGAGAAGTATCCCCCTCTGATCGTAAACGCGTGCTATGAGAATCTGTTTAAATTTATGGATAACGAGTCCGCTGCAGAGCCTTGGCTTGCAGAGTCCTATGAGTTTTCAGAGGACAATCTGACGCTGACCGTGAAGCTGAAGGAGAATGTGACCTTCGCAAGCGGCAATCCCATGACCTCCGCAGATGTTCTGTTCTCAATCAACCGCTGCAAGAACCTGCAGGGCAACCCTTCTTTCATCTGCGATACCATTGAGAGCATGGAGGCTCCCGACGATTATACTGTTGTATTTCATCTGACACAGCCGGACAGCGCCATTCTTTCCAAGCTGACCTACAGTTCTCTGGCAGTGCTTGACAGCAAGGTTGTAAAGGAGAACGGCGGCACGGACGCTGCTGACGCTTCTACCACAGATACCGCGCAGGCTTATCTGGACACCACCAGCGCAGGCTCCGGTATGTATGTGATGACAAGCTACAAGCCCGATGAGGAAGTGGTTCTTGAGAAGAATGAGAACTACTGGGGCGAGGGCACAAATGTTGACAAGTATATCATCCGCATTCAGCCTGATGCGAACGCGCAGATGATGACCCTTTCCACAGGCGACATTGATGTTGCCATGAACCTGACGGACGATACCATGAGTGAGTTGAAGGACACAGAAAATGTGGAAATCTTAAACAGCGCTTCCAAGACCGTTGGCTTCGTGATGATGAATATGAACGAGCAGTACGGCGGCCCTGTATCCGATCCCAAGGTACAGCAGGCTATTCGTCTGGCGATCGACTATGCGGGCGTTCAGACCATCTGCGGAGAAGGCACGCTGACTCCTTACTCCCTGATCCAGTCCGGTTTCATGGGAAGCAAGGATCCCCGCCCTACAGATTACACGGATGTGGAGAAAGCGAAGGAACTGCTTACCGACGCAGGCTATCCGGACGGCTTTGATATTGATATGACCGTATCAGACCTTGATATGGAGGGTGTGCTCCTGACAGACCTTGCCCAGAAGATCAAGGATGACCTTGCGCAGGTTAACATCAACGTAAACATTGTGACACAGGCATGGGCAGCAGGCTACGGCGACGCATACCGTGACGGCACCCTTGGCTTTACAGTTATGTACTGGGGCACCGACTACAACGATCCCAACGTACAGTTAGAATTCCTTCCCGGACAGTCTGTAGGTCTTCGCGCCGGCTGGACTGCGGAGATGGATCCCGAGCTTGCGCCTCTGTATCAGAAGGCGATGGAAGCTACGGAGGATGATGCCCGTATCGCTGTATTGGAAGAGATTCAGGATAAGACCTATGAGTCCGGTCCTTTCATCATGATCGCGCAGGCTCCTGCACACATTGCATACAATACCAGACTGGAAGGCGTCGCGATCTCTGATCCTTATGCGATGGACCTGACACTGATCAACGTAAAATAATCAACTGGGCAAAAGAGAAAGAGAGGGCGTATGGATCAACTGAAATTTATTATTAGGAGATTGCTCTATCTTGTCGTGATGCTGCTTGGTGTGGCAACGCTTGTATTTATTCTGACAAAGTTAATACCCGGTGATCCTACGGTTGCAAATTTAAGCCAGAGAGCCCTGAACGATCCAAAGATCGTTGCGGCCTACAAAGCCAGATACGGACTGGATAAATCCTATCCGGTCCAGTATCTGCTCTATATCAGAAACCTGCTGCAGCTTGATCTGGGCACCTCCATCCGCACCAATCATCCGGTGCTGGAGGAACTGGGCCGGTGTTACCCGGCCACCATTGAACTGGCGTTGTTTGCTATCGTGATCGCTTCCGTATTCGGTATCCTGTTCGGTATCATCTCCGCCATTAAGCGCAACAGTATTCTGGATCAGGCCGTCCGCGCCATTTCGGTGACAGGCGTCAGTATCCCCAGCTTCTGGTTCGCGCTGCTGGTGCTGTATTTCTTTTATTACAAGCTGCATATCTTTCCCGGTCCGGGGCGTCTGAGCACGAATTTTTCAGCGCCTGCAACGGTGACGGGCATGTATGTGATCGACAGCTTGATAGAAGGAAATATACCGAAGGCGCTGGATGCGTTGTCTCACCTGATCCTGCCGGGATGTGTACTGGCGGCATTTACCATGGGGCTGATCACCCGTACGACCCGCTCCAATCTGCTCGATGTGATGTCTACCGACTATATCCGCACGGCAAAGGCAAAGGGCCTTTCGGGGACGAAGATCATTCTTCACCATGCCCTTGGCAATGCGCTGATCCCTGTGCTGACCGTGATCGGTCTGGGCCTTGGCAACCTGCTGGGCGGTATGGTGCTGGTAGAGACCATCTTTAACTGGCCCGGCGTGGGACAGTTTGCCTATGAATCGGTGATGTCGGCGGATTTCCCGTCCATTATCGGCGTAGCGCTGCTGATCGCCCTGAATTACATGGTCATCAATACCGTGGTGGATATCCTGTACGGTATCATTGACCCGAGAGTGAGGTGCAGCTGATGTTACGTTCACTAAAGAAATTGCTGAAATCCAACTATTTATTTACATTTGGCTGTGTGATCTGCCTTGCGTGGATCATCGCGGCGATCCTTGCGCCGGTGATCGCGCCTTACGATCCCATTGTGCAGGATCTGGCCGTTCGTCTGCAGCCGCCCAGCAAAGCACATATTTTTGGAACGAACTCCTTCGGTCAGGATATTTTCAGCCGCGTCCTTTACGGCGGCAGGTATTCCCTTCTGGCCGGATGTCTCACCGTTATACTGGCCGGTGCCATCGGCACCTTTTACGGAGCCATCGCAGGCTATGTAGGCGGTAAGGTAGATAACGTGATGATGCGTTTTTCGGAGATGATCCTGTCGTTTCCGTCTCTGATTCTGGCGATGATCATCAACGCGGTGATGGGTTCCAATCTGTTCAACACCATGTTTGCGCTGGTTATCGTTGCATGGCCTACCTATGCGCGGCTCATGCGAAGCGTGGTCCTAAGTGTAAAAGAAAATGAATATGTGGCCGCGGCGAAGGTGCTGGGCTCTTCAAAGCTCCGTGTCCTTGTAAAGGAGATCATTCCAAACAGCGTCAGTTCCGTGCTGATCATGGCTACTACGGACATCGGCAATCAGATCCTGATGTTCTCTACCCTGAGCTTTTTGGGACTGGGTTCTGCGCCGCCTACGCCGGAATGGGGCATGATGGTATCGGAAGGCGTGGACTATTTCAATAAATTCTGGGTATCAGGTTTTCCGGGCCTTGCCATCTTCACCATGGCGGTAGGCGCCAACTTCATTGGGGACGGCTTACGGGATCTGCTGGATCCGAAATTAAGGAAAAACATGTAAACCTTCAAAGCCGGGCGGCGTTTAACCAGTTTCTGCGCGGAATGTTTACATTCCAAAGCAGGGACTGGTTAAACGCCATTTGGCGCGAAGCGTCAGCGAGGGGATCCGCAGGAGACCCGAGCTTGCCCGGCTTTGAAAAAGTGCGAAGCACCGGAGGAAAGGTGCCGGAAGTACTTCATTTGGCTTAAATAAATCAACCAATGGGGGTTGCTGCATCATTTGCGGTGGTGCAACAACCCCTTTTATGACAGAAGAAAGGAAACGTCTTATGAACCCCATTGCGACCTTACATATGAAGAACGGCGCAAAGATCGTTCTTGAGCTTCTGCCTGACGCGGCGCCAAACACGGTAAACAGCTTTATCAGCGTGGCGTCACGGGGCTATATGGATCATCACGCCATAGAGCGGATCGTGCCCGGCAACTGGATCGATATGAGTTATCACGCATTTCACCATGAAGCATGTAAGTATCTGATCCCCAATGAATTTGCGCTTCACCCGGAGATCGCGCCTTTGGATTCTCACCCCGGCGCAGTGTGCATGGGTGGTTACGGGGAAGCAGGGCTGGCAAGCTGTGAATTCTTCTTCCCCCTGCGGGACTGCCCGGAGCACAAGGGCGTTTACCCGGTGTTTGGCCGGGTGCTGGAAGGAATGGAGGAGATCCGTCGTCTGGAAAAGGTAGAGACGGAGCCGGTAGATTTTCCCATCCCCGGCGTAGAGGTGAACAGGCCCATAGAGCCTCAGATACTGGAGAAAGTAACGCTGGAGCTTTTTGGAGAAACCTATCCGGAGCCTGTGAAAGTGAAAGATCCCGTACTCCCGCCCTGCTGGAAATAACCCGCATGGAGATGCCACATGGCTGTCGAAAAAAAGCCGAAGGGCAGGGATTCTTTCATAGGGCGGCAGTTACAAGAAATCACAAAATTTTTTGTGAAAATCCCATAAAATGAAGGAAACTTGACAGTAGCATTTTTTTGCATTCTATGTTATATTCCCGAGTTTGACACTTGTGGAAATCAAAAACGGCTACAAATCCAGTAATTATGCGGAATGTAGCCGTTTTTTCCTT
>CANQQN010000065.1 GCA_947625995.1 uncultured Lachnospiraceae bacterium | reverse complement strand
TATGGTGAATTCAAGGGCCAGTGGGAGTTCCCGGGTGGAAAGATTGAAGAAGGCGAAACACCGCAGCAGGCCCTTGTTAGAGAAATACGGGAAGAACTGGATACGAAGATCTCAGTTGGCGATTTGATTGGAACCATTGAATATGACTATCCTACGTTCCACCTTTCGATGGATTGCTTCTGGTGCGAGGTGGTCGACGGAGAGTTGAAGCTATTGGAGGCGGAAGATGCTAAGTGGTTATCGAAAGATACCCTATACAGCGTTCAATGGCTCCCTGCGGATATCACGCTCATTGAGAAGATCGAGGGCCAGATGAGATAATGAGTAGATTTGTTTTGTCGGAGCCTTTGGATTACGACCGGTTTAGCAGGAGCCGGCCACACGTCCGGAATTTTTAAGGAAAGAAAGATACAAACGATAAAATGGAATTACTATTTAATGAAAATACTATTTTGATTTTTTTCTTTGCCATGATCGCGATCTACAATTATTCTAATCTGAAAGAATATCAGCGGATGGCGATCATATATATCAGCATTTATGCGTTGGTTGTTTTCAACATCATAGGGGTAAAATTAGCGCTTGCATTTCTGGCCCTGTCTTTGTTTTGTTTTCTCGAAATATTCACGCCTGATGAAATGAAATTTAAGATCTTAGTAAATCCGTTATATAAAATAACAGATTTTATTTACATATCGTTTGCGCAATACGCATTTGGCGAAATGTGCTGCGCTCTTTTCATGCTCAAGATCAAGTTGCCGCCGATCTTACACGAACAAGAGGCGGTGTTTAAGATTCTGTCCTTTTTATTTATGGTATGGGCGTTGACGGTTACACTGCAGCAGAAATTTGTGATCCATACATTTAAAGAGATGTACAGCATATTTATATGTTTTCCGATCAATAAGGTCAAGTTCAATGAAAAACTGGATGAGGCGGGTTCTATATTAGTCTCGATTGAAGACAGTATGTATTTTGAGAGGAGTTCATATTCATTCTTTTCGGTTAAATATATTTTTAGGATTATCAAAAATAAGATTGCCGGGCAGACCGGAATCAACAAAGTTCTATGCGTTTTTTCAGCAGGAAATGGATTTGTGAAAAATATTTTTACGGAATCAAGGGGATATTCTACGATCCCGATGCAGTTGATCCGTTCTTTAGGAATCAAAAGAGGCTATAACTACAAGTACCGAAGAAAAATATTTGAGATCTTATATTCCGGAATGTTTTTTCATGGTATCGAGAAGATGTTAAAGGCAGATCGGGTAGCGCAGAGACAACATTTTAAGACATATCTTCTGTATATCTATTTTCATAAAGTAAATACATTTTTAGGAGACGCTAAGTTCAGTAAATTCTTGAATGCCTTTGATATGAAATATGATAAGAAAAATGATAAAGACATATATGACTGCACCAACGAAGGAATCTTTATCGCGTGTATGGGATTGAGCAAAAGAGCCGACCGTATCAACAGAGATAATGTGGGGTATTATCTGGAGAAGATCAACGGCGTTGAACTGGATGGCGATGTCATATGCAGTATGGTTGAAAAGATGAAGGTGGAACCACACCATGGGAATTATCTGGAATAAATGTCCGCAAAAAGGAGATACAAAAATCGTTCCTTGATTTCAAATATGTAATATGATAAACTATACATATTTAAAAAGGATTTCCGCAGTCGTTTAATAAATGAGGAGAAATTAAGGATATGAACGATCAGCTTACCACCGGTTTTCACAGCATTTTAGATTACTGCTTTCAATTATTTAAAGATAAAAACAGCGACTATGGTCCCACATGGCTTCTTTACAGAAATCAATCCCTGAATGATGAGATCTGGAGAAAGGCAAAACGTATCAGGACACTTGAAGAACACGACGATATCGCATGTATTCCCGAAGGTCGTGATGTAGAGTATGTCGGGATCATCAATTATTGTATTATGTTCCTGATCAAATTGGACAAAATCAAGGGGATCCCTTCAAATGACGATCTGACAGAAGAGATGACCGTTCTTGACACAATTGATGAAAATATTATTTATGATGCATACCAGAAGAACATTGATAAGATCGAGGAGCTTTTGATCAAAAAGAATACAGATTACGGGGATGCATGGAAAAGCATGGCGTTGAGTTCCATGACCGATCAGGTGATCATCCGTGTGTACCGGATCAGAAAAATATTGATGAATAACGGAGCCTGCAAAGTTTCGGAAGGGATCTCTTCCCAGCTTTATGATATTATCAATTATTGTATTTTTGCGTTGATCAAGATGGATACAAGCCTGATCCATATGGGCTGAGAAAACACGCTGATAAACGGGAAATGAGGGATCATTTTGAACTATTTGGGAAAAGACCGCTGTATATCGTTAAACGAGGTTGCAGATCTGGATCAACTGGTGGATTACAGCGCGGAGCTATTATATGCTGACGGCGTGATCCTGACGCCCACAGACACGGTTTACGGATTGGTCTGTCTGCCCTCTTCCGGCGTTGCCATCAAGAAGATATTTGAAATGAAGGAGCGCCCGGTAAACCGGCATCTGCCGGTCATTGCCGCAAGCTGGCAGCAGGTGAGGGACGAGCTTCCGGTAGTGTGGAACCGGCCGGCGGGCCTGTTGGCGGAAAGATTTTGGCCGGGGGCGCTGACCCTTGCCTGCGGGATAAGAGAAAATCAGGTGAAATGGCTGGAGGGCCGTGTCGAGGCGGGGATCAGAGTGCCCGACCATGCGTACATCCGGAAGCTTGCCAAAAAAATAGGGCCGCTGCTTATGACAAGCGCCAATCGACACGGCGAGGATACGCCGCATACTGTTTTCGGGGCGTTGGGCAGCCTTGCGTCGGCTCCCGCGCTTGCCATAGACGGCGGGCTGTTAAGCGGAGCGCCGTCCACGCTTGTAAACGTGAATCTGCCGGAGCCGGTCATAGAACGGGAAGGCTCCATACCACGGGCAGAGATTGAGAGGGTGCTTTATCATGGATAAAAAACAGGTAATTTTGGCTATCGAATCATCTTGCGACGAGACGGCGGCGGCTGTTGTTCAGGATGATTTTACAGTTATATCTTCAGTAGTCTCCAGCCAGATCGCGCTGCATGCGAAATGGGGAGGCGTCGTGCCGGGGATCGCCAGCAAACAACATGTTGTGGCAATGAATGGCGTGATCGGGGAAGCGTTGGAAAAGGCGGATGTGACGCCGGAAGAGCTGTCCGCTGTGGCAGTCACGGTGGGACCGGGGCTTCCCGGCAGCCTTGCGACCGGTATTTCTGCAGCCAAGGCACTTTGCCTTGCTTGGGAGAAGCCTTTTGTGGCGGTGAATCATCTGGAGGGACATCTTTTTTCCGCCGAGCTTGACGGGGCGAAGATCGAATTTCCGGCAATTTATCTCCTTGTTTCCGGCGGACACTGCATGATCGTGTACGCCGCCGAGAGGGGAAAATACAAGCTGCTTGGGACGACCCTTGACGATTCCGTTGGCGAAGCATACGACAAGGTGGCGCGGGAACTTGGCTTTGAATATCCCGGCGGCCCGATCATCGATAAATTATCTTTACAGGGGAAAGACAGTTATCCGCTTCCCCGGCCTATGTTGGACAGAGGCTATGATTTTTCCTTTTCAGGGCTGAAGACGGCAGTGCGCCGGGAGATTGACAAAGGAAATGTTGTCAAAGAAGACATGGCCACATCCTTTGTGGTGGCAAGCATGGACGTTCTGTCCACGAAGCTTCGCAAAGCCGTACAGGAATACCAGCCCCGCAATGTCATTGTTGTCGGCGGCGTTTCCAAAAGTCCCATCCTGCGGAGCAAATTGACGGACGGTTCGCTGGGTAAGGTCAACGTGATCTTTCCCGGGCTGAAGTACTCCACCGATAACGCCGCCATGATCGGAGCAGCCGGCTGGTGGCAGTTTAAGACAAAGGGTCCGTCTGCGGATAATGTTCCCATGATGCCGGGCCTGTCCATTCCGCTGGCGGAGGCAAAGCCGGATGCCTGACGGACACAGCAATATAAGATTGGAGTGTGGGCATAAATGCTTACGAAGGATAGGAAACCGATTGTAAAAGTGATGAACTCCGTGGAGGATACCGCAGAACTGGCGGCCCGGCTTGCCCGGCTTGTGGAAATAGGGGATATCCTGTTATTCACCGGTGTTGTGGGCGCCGGTAAAACCACGTTTATTCAGGCGCTGGCCAAAAATCTGGGAGTCAAAGAACGGGTGACGAGCCCCACTTTTGTGATCCACATGCTCCGGGAATCCGGGAGGATCCCCTTAAGTCATGTAGATCTCTATCGTCTGAACAATGACAATGAGGTGGAGAGTATTGGATTTGAGGAATACTATGATTCCGCCGTTACGGTGATTGAATGGGCGGACCGGTATTCCGGATTCCGGCCGCCGTATCTGGAGCTTCACTTTGAATACGGCCGGCAGGAGAATGAGCGTATTGTTTCGATCGATCCCAATGGAGGAGATTGGGAAGAGCGATTAGCTAAGGGAGGGATAGGATGTCTGTCAGACTTGGAATAGATTCTTCACAGTCAGTTGCAAGCTGCGCGATCTCTGAGGATGCCGAGATCATTGCGTCCGGGACGATAGAAAAACCGATCGAAAATTTTCCCGCGTTGATCCGCAGCGTGTTTGCCTGCGCCGGGATGCGTCCGGGCGACGTTGACGAGATCGTCGTATGTATCGGGCCCGGTTCTCAAACGGGGATCCGGACTGCGGTTGTTACAGGAAACGCGTTGGCGCTGGCGCTGAAAAAACCGGTTTCCGGCGTGCTGAGCACAGATGCGGCGGCAATCTTATCGGAAGCGGACGGAAGCTGCCGGGTTGCGGTTTCCGCCGGTAGAAGACGATGGTATGTGGAAGAGTACTGCCGGGAGGACGGCAAACTTCTGCGTTTGGATCAGCCAAAGCTGGAAGATGATCTGCCGGAGCATACAAAACCCAGTTTTTACGGCACGGAAGATGGCGCTTCCAATCATAAAAACTGCGCATGCGGCGTTCTGCTGGTAGCGCAACAGCAAAGACAGCTTATTTCGCAGAGCATGGTGGATGAGGTAAGACCTTTTGATTTTTGATATCCGGCAAAAAATAAGGCGGGCAATTTTCGTTGCCCGCCCCTTTTTTCTTATTTAGAATTATTTGCTACGTCCAATGCGCTTACTTTTAGTTTTTCCGCGCCGTCAAAAAGCTGCTTGCCAAGGGTGTATTCAATGTAAGTAATGGCGTTTTTGTTCTTGTAATACGCATCCTGCGCTTTCTTGTAATTCTTTGTGGCTTGAATATGGTCGTTATTGATCCTGCCGCGCAGATCCAGATCTCTGGATCTTACGTATGCATCCAGATCATAAGTTTTCCCCTCATAAGTAAACTTAGGTCCGGTAAAGGAGGCGTCCACCTCATAAGCCGCAAGTTTTGGTTTTCTGCTAAAAAGTCCCATACGATCAACCCCCATAACATTTTTTGGTATGTCCAGTATAACATACGGCGCCTTTGATTGCAACCGACAAATCATAACCGGAAATGAGAAAGAAACCCATTTTGGGAAAATTGGTTTTGGAAAAATCCACCGATCAGACCTTGACACACAAAAAAATAAGATGTATATTACGGAGTGGACAGGACGGCGGATTTTCCGGCAATGTCGCCTCTGTTGTCCGGCAACTAATCGGCATCTGCCCGTGAGGGCATACAAGTTTAAATCTCACATAAAAAATGTGAAAGATCAGATTTTGGAGGAAAAGGTAAATGAATACTTTAAAAGCTGAAAAAAGAGACATGGCGGTAAAAGCCAAGAAACTCAGAAGAGACGGATATGTGGTAGGAAACTTATTCGGCAAGAAGATCAAAGATTCCATTCCGGTCACCATGGACAAGAAGGAAGTGGAGAAGCTCTTGAAGACCAACCATAAGGGAAGCCAGATCCAACTGGATGTGGAAGGCAAGTCCTATAATGTCCTGATCAAAAGCGTGGACTACAACGGGTTGGCAAGAAGGATCGATTCCATTGAATTTCAGGCGCTGGTGCAGGATGAAAAAGTGCATTCTGTGGCGGCAGTTGTTATGGTGAACCATGACCAGATAACGGAAGGCATTGTACAGCTTGAGCTTTCCGAGATCTCCTATACAGCCCTTCCCGCGGCGTTGGTTGACCATGTTCAGGTTGATGTGGGCAGTATGAAGATCGGTGATGTGATCCATGTAAAGGATCTGGATATCGCGTCCAATCCTGACATCACGATCAAGAATGATCCGGAGGCGGCTGTTGTGGCAGTGATGGCGCCTCACAACGCGGCAATCCCTGAAGAAGCGCCTGCTGCAGAAGCAGAAGAGGAAGCTGCAGAAGAAGAAAAGGCAGAATAAGCACGAAAAGCCTACCTGTCAAGAAAGGCGTATCGATATACACAAGGAGTACAAGAGTTATGAAGAACAAAACAGGACTTTCAGAGCAGGCGTTTCAGTTTGAAGGGAAGATGCCGCTTTCTCAGGCGATCCCTCTGGGACTCCAGCATGTACTGGCCATGTTCGTGGGCAATCTGACACCGCTTCTGGTGATCACCGGCGCCTGCGGTCTGGCAGGAAACGCGGAATTTGCAGGTTTGCAGATTTCCCTATTGCAGAATGCCATGCTGGTGGCCGGTATTGTGACGCTGATCCAGTTATTCTCCATCGGCCCGATCGGTGGAAAAGTGCCTATCATCATGGGTACCAGTTCCGGATTTATCGGTGTGTTCAGCGGTGTGGCCCAATCTATGGGCAGCGGTGTGCTGACTTACGGCGCGATGATGGGCGCGTCCTTGATCGGCGGTCTTTTTGAAGGCGTGCTCGGCTTTTTCTTAAAGCCCCTGCGCAGATTTTTCCCTCCGGTCGTCACGGGCACCGTGGTGCTTTCCATCGGCTTGTCACTGATCTCCGTGGGTATCAATTCCTACGGCGGCGGCAATACAGCCAAGGACTTCGGCTCCATGGAAAACCTGCTGCTTGCCACCTTTGTGTTGGCGGTCATCCTGATCGTAAAACATTGTACGAAAGGCTTCTTAAGTTCTTCCGCCATTTTGGTGGGCATCATCGCCGGTTACATAGCAGCCCTCATCATGGGCTTTGTGCTGCCCCATACAGGCATTGACGCCGAGGGCGCAGAGTTTACAAAATCATGGGTGTTGAACTGGCAGCAGGTAAAAGACGCCTCATGGTTTGCGATTCCGTCTATCGTGCCGGTGAAGCTTGTGTTTGACCTGCGCGCCATTATCCCGGTTATGATCATGTTTATCGTTACCGCAGTGGAGACTGTAGGCGATATCTCCGGCGTGATGATCGGCGGTTTGGACCGTGAAGCTACCGACAAGGAATTGTCCGGCGGCGTGATCTGCGACGGTATCGGTTCTTCCATCGCGGCGGTGTTCGGCGTGCTGCCCAATACTTCGTTCAGCCAGAACGTAGGTCTGGTGGCCATGACAAAGGTAGTCAACCGCATAGCGCTTGCCTGCGGCGCTGTATTTCTTATTCTTTGCGGCCTGATCCCCAAGCTCGGCGCGCTGGTATCTATTATGCCCCAGTCCGTACTTGGCGGCGCGGCTGTGATGATGTTTTCTTCTATCGTGATCAGCGGTATTCAGTTGATCACAAGACATCCGCTGACTGCAAGGAGTATTTCTATCGTTGCGGTTGCCCTTGGCGTGGGATACGGCATGGGCGCTAACCCTACGATCCTTTCCCATACGCCTCAGTATGTGCAGCTGATCTTCGGCGGCTCAGGCATTGTGCCCGCTGCCATGGTAGCCATCCTGCTGAATATCATTCTTCCAAAAGATAAGGAAGACAAGGAGATTGAAGCGATGGAAAAGGAAGAATTAAAACAGGCGTCTGCAGAGTAAGAAAGTGATCTGTTGCTATTTCTATAAGAACCGCAAAACGGGCATGCCGTGGCAGAAAGCCGCCGTATGTCCGTTTTATTATTGATATAGAGTCTTTTTAAGAGCCAGAAGATCTTCTTTGGTATCCACATCCCGCAGTTCCCACGATGATGCGGCCTCTACAAGCCGTACCTTGTCCGCGTGGGCTTGGGCCACATAAGCGCCTCCCCTGCCGGCGGGGAGCTTTTTTAATTCCGAAAAATATTTTTTGGGAAAGAGGACGGGACTTCCGGGGATTCCTTTATAGGAGAGCCGGTAAATGCTGTCGGGCTGTCGGCAATACTGCCCTGCAAAATCCAAAGCCATTTTCTCCAGCGTTTCCTTTGTAAGCAAAGGCTGGTCGCAGGGGCAGAAGATACAGCCGTCTGCTTCCGGAACCGAGGTTTCCAGTGCTTCCAGTCCCAGCCGTACGGTATCGCTGCGGTCTGGAAGGTCATGGAGTACGGTGTCAATATGCAGTTCTTTGCATATGTTAGCGATTTCTTTGTGTCTTGTTACCACGATCCGCTTGGCGAACAGATTCGTATCTGTGGCGGAGAGGATCCGCCATATCATAGGCTGTCCGTCAAGATCCGCCAAAAGCTTGTTGCCGCCAAATCTGCTGCCTGTACCGGACGCCATCAGCACGCAGCCCAGTGTTGGCAGGAGGCTGTCCGCCGGTGGAACAGCGTCGTCATGGGCCATGTCTGAGAACATCTGCCGGTAGATCGCGGCGTCGGCCTGATAACAGGCGTCCCTGAAAGCTTCATATTTTTTTATAAATTCTTTTGCCTTTGGGGTGAGCCGGCTGCCGCCGCCGCCTTTCCCGCCTATGGTCTTTTCGGTCAGAGGATAGCCAAGGACTTCCTCCGCGTGCCTGACCAGACGCAGCGCTTTGGTATAGGCCATGTTCATTTGCTGCGCCGCCGCCCGCAGGGAACCGGTATCTTCGATCCCTCTTAACAGACGGCAGGGGCCTTCACCGAAAAATTTTTCACCATTGTCGTCCCGTAAAAATACACGAATAGCAGAGTTCATATCCAGAAATACCTCCATACAACAAATACCGGCGTGCTCTTTCGCTTAGGAAGCCGGAAGCAGTACAAGCTTTCGCCGTCCGTTTTCTTCTAAGGATATCAGCCGGACGGAACCGTAGATCTTTGACAGCGCCGCTTCCATATGGGAAAGGCTGTCTGTCGCAGGGAAGAGGATGTCCGTGCAGACGCCGTTTTGGAGCAGGACCAGCTGCCTGCAATATTCCAGCGCAAGAGCCGGATCATGCAAAGTGATAAGGCCCGTTTTGCCCGGACGGGTTACCGTCTTGCCGAGGAGCTTCATGATATGGTGGCGGCGGGCAAAATCCAGAGAGCTGTCCGGTTCATCCAAAAGTAACAGCGGAGCGTCTTCCACGATAGCCCGGGCCAGAATACACAACTGTTTTTGGCCTTCGCTGAGCCGCAGGTAGTCCTCATAGGCGCAGTCCGCCATGCCTACGGTTTCCAGCGCATGGAGCGCCTGCGCTTTCTGGGCTTCGGAAGGCTGCTGCAGGATACCAAGCGACGGGTTCAGGCCCATAAGCACCACATCCAGCACCGGAAGGGAAATATGAATGCCGCTGCGCTGAGGAATGTAGCTGATCAGCTTCGCCCGTTCCCTGCCGGAAAGCTCCTTTAGGGAGCGGACTTTCCAGCGGCAACTGCCTGTGTAGGGCAGCAGTCCGCATACCGCTTTTAATAAGGTGGTCTTGCCGCATCCGTTTGCGCCCAGCAGTCCTGTGAGCGATCCTTCTCCGGCACAGAAGGAGACG
>CANQQN010000064.1 GCA_947625995.1 uncultured Lachnospiraceae bacterium | reverse complement strand
ATAAGCAAAAGTCCCAAAAGCCACTGTTTAAGCGGGTTCTGGGACTTTTTTCCTTAAAACACTGTTAAAAATCGGATTATATACAATTCTACTAAAAAGTCTAGTCTTTTTTTGAAAATTTCTTGTGCCTCTGATACGATCTTTTATGTTTGCAAACAACGAAGCCATTGCAGTGAAAAGCAACTCAAATGACTCTCGTGAAGCCTTGTATGACTAAAGTCACGAGCTTTCTGTTTCTGCCACTACTGCCCGATCCCGCTCGCTTTATGTAATATAATTTTGAATTTTTCAAGATTTTTTACTAGGTGCGGGTTACATGCAAGATGATACAAGAGTATATAGAGAAGAAATATGGATTTAAGATACATACGGCTTATATAGCAGAGATGAAACGGAATTTGAAATTGTCGATGTATGATGCCCCTATTGCGGTATAAGAATTGAAACAGCCGACACCAGAAAAAGTTGAAGCAATCAAAGATGCTCTGAAACATTTTGATATATTTTAAAATCATGGGCGTATCATTAAAGATAGTGGTACGCTTTTTTCCACTTTATACCTTTGAGCTACCTTTCTGCTTCATATATAATGAAAGCAGGAAAGGATGGTGTTTTATATGAGAGAAAAGAAAAATAACCTATATCTGGACAGCGAAGAAAGACATCTGCTGTTACATAGCCTTGTGGAACTGAAAAATCAGTCCATACAGCAAGGCAGATATACGGACTGTGTTGACGAGATGATATTCAAGGTTGTAAACGCACCGATTAAGAGAATGAAAATTGAATATGTCTAAGGCACATCATTATGAAGCCGCTTATTTTTATTGATTTTTTAAAAGTAAGCGGCTTTTTTGTTGCACTTTAGACACTTGGTAAATAATTTTATTTATGAAAGTAGTTGTGAGGAGATAGAAGGAGCATTGTTAGAACGATGTTATGTATAAATAAGTTGTGTTTTTTATTCAGTTGTAACACACGAATTGTAATCATACAAAACAAAAAGCAAATATTGTGTCACTACATAGAAATTTCAGATAAATTATGATATAATATTAACAATATATCAAGAAATCTTTAATTAAAATTTTAATGATAAATTGAGGGGAGGATAAATTTAATGACAACTTTTTTTTCTTCAACTTTGTGGATAATTATAAGTGCAGTAATTTCTGTTTTGGGCTTAATAGGAACGTCTTTAGGTATATATCAATATATAAAGTCTTCAAAAGAACTTTAAGAATATAAATATTTATTTAAAATTGCAGGGCAGCATATTGATTTACATGGAAACATATTGAAAATATGTCGGTGGTTTGATATTATAAAAGAAAGTTCCGATAAAGAGAATTTAAATCATGCTTGTGTTTCTGTTGTCTGAAGGGGTCGAAGGGAATATCCGGAATGAAATTATTGGCGCATATCACAGACGATCATGGGGTAAAAAAGGAGCAGACGCTGGCGGATCATTGCCGCCGGACGGCGGCGTATGCGTCGGAGAGCATGGGAAAAAGGTTCCGGAACAGCGGTTATCTGGCGGGACTGATCCATGATCTTGGGAAATCCAAAAAAGAATTTGTGGACTACATAGAGAAAGCCTATAGAGGGGAGCCGGTGAGAAAAGGCTCCGTCAATCATACCTTTGCCGCAGTCATATATCTTCTTGAAACCTATCATATGGCGGATCTTGAAATATGGACAAAGCTCACTTCCGAAATTCTCGCCTTTGCCGCAGGCGCCCATCACGGCATGTTCGACTGTGTGGATCTGGACGGAGAAAACGGTTTTGGCCACCGGTTAAAAAAAGATCGGGAAGAAATATACTATCAGGAATCGCTTTCAAATTTTCTTTCTCAGATTGCCGGTGAAGAAGAGCTTCGCACCTGTTTTGCCAAATCGGTTGATGAAATCCGGGAATTTTTTTCTGAGGCGTCAGAAACATATCAAAAAAAAACGGAGCCGGTGTTCTTTCAGGTCAGTATGTTGACGCGGCTGCTCCTTTCCGCCGTGATCTACGGGGACAGAAGAGATACCAGAGAATTTATGGCCCAGAGAAAACGCATAGGGGAACAGGCTGTCAACTGGGAAGCGTACGAGAATTATTTTGAAAAGAAACTAACGGCTTTACAGAAGGATACGCCACTTGATCAGGTCAGAGGTGAAATCTCAGATCAGTGCAGGCGATTTGCGGAAAGAAAGGGCGGTATCTATCGGTTAAATGTGCCTACGGGAGCCGGAAAAACCCTTTGCAGCCTCAGATATGCCATTACCCACGCCCGAAAATACAAAAAAAAGAGGATTATTTTTATCATCCCGCTGCTTAGTGTACTGGATCAGAATGCAAAGGTAATCCGGGATTATGTGCCGGATTCCCAAAAGGTTTTGGAGCATCATTCAAATGTGATCCACGAAAAAGAACGTGATCCGCAGACAGAAGAATTGGACGCGTTTGAGATCCTGGCAGAGAACTGGAACGCGCCGGTCATCATCTCTACGCTGGTACAGTTTCTAAATATCCTGTTCGATGACAAGCTGTCCGCCATTGGCAGAATGCAGGCATTGTGCGACAGTGTCATCGTGATCGATGAGATTCAGTCCCTTCCAAAAAAGACTACGCTGATGTTTAATATGGCGCTTAATTTTCTGCATCAGTTCTGTCACGCCACGATCGTTTTGTCCTCCGCCACGCAGCCCTGTTTTGAAGAATTGAAATGGCCTCTGCATTTTGCGTCGGACCCGGACATAGTGCGGCTGAATGAAAAGCAGCTTCAGGTATTCGCGCGGGCAGAGATCATAGATCATACGGATCCGATGGGAATGGCTCCTGAGGAATGTGCTGCATTCTGCGGGGAACTGATGAAAGCAAATGCGTCGCTTTTGGTGGTCTGCAATACAAAAACAGAAGCAAAGCTCCTGTACGGACTGCTCCGGCAGCAGGCGGACCGGCAGGGCTGGCATGTCTTTCATTTGTCTACCGCCATGTGTCAGAAACATAGGCTGAACGTGATGATAGATCTGGAACAGGAACTGTCCCTGATACAGAATGAATTCCGGGCAAATCGGCCCAGGCACAGAATGATCTGCGTTTCCACGCAGCTGATCGAAGCCGGTGTGGATCTATCTTTTCAGTGTGTGGTACGTGTTCTGGCGGGGATTGATAATTTGGCGCAGGCTGCGGGAAGATGCGACCGTAGCATGGAATATGGAGGAACGGGAAAGGTTTATCTGATCCGTTTGAAAAATGAAAATTTGAACATGCTGCCGGATATTGTAAACGCCCAGAACAGTACGGTGCATGTACTGGAATATTTAAAACGATCCGGAGATGGAGAGTATACGGGAACAACGGCTGTAAAAAGATTTTATCAGTGTTTGTATGAGGAGACGAAACAAGAAATCCGTTATCCGGTAAAGTCAGAAATTTATGGGACAACGGTATATCTTGCGAATCTTTTGGCAAATAAAAACGGGCACATGGACCGCAGGGAAAATAGAGATTATAAGCTGCATCAGCCGTTTAAGACGATTGGCCAGACGTTTCAGGTGTTTGATCAGGATACCACGGACGTTCTAACGCCCTTTCAGGAGGGAAAGGCACTGATCGCGCAGATCCGGGAGATGCAGAAGAGATATTCCGAGCCAGAGGCATATAAGAATATTTTGCAAATGGCAAAGCCGTACATGATCAGTATTTTTGCATGGCAGAGAAAGCGTCTGGAGGAAGCTGGTCTACTTTCTATGGCGCTGGAGGGCAGACTGCTGATATTAGATGAGAAGGCATACGACGATCAGTATGGACTGTCGGAGACAATGGAGCGGCCGGTTGCGGATTATGTGATCTAGGGAAGAATCGCAGAGCCGAAAACGGTAGGAAAATGCTGCATTTTCCACCGCTAGCGACGCGAAATTGTTTCTTGGCACATTTTTTTGCGTGGTTTTGCGGCAGAAAGGAGCTTAAGATGAAGCACAGAAATTCTGTAGAATTTGAAGTGACAGGGGAATATGGGCTGTTTTCCGATCCGGTGACCCGTGTCGGAGGAGAAAAGTTCAGCTACCAGATTCCCACCTACGAGGCGTTGAAAGGCATTTTACAGAGTGTTTACTGGAAACCGACACTGACATGGATCATTGATGAGATGCGCGTTATGAATCCGATCCAGACAGAGACGAAAGGCATACGGCCCATGAAGTTTTACAATGCCGAAAATGATCTTTCTTATTATACTTATCTGAAGGACTGCAGATATCGTGTGCGCGCGCACTTTATCTGGAACGAGAATCGGCCGGAGCTGGCGGCGGACCGCAACGAGAACAAACATCACAACATTGCGAAGAGAATGATAGAGCGTGGCGGCCGCAGGGACGTCTTTCTCGGCAGTCGGGAATGTCAGGGGTATGTAAGCCCCTGTGTATTCGACGAGGGGGAAGGCTTTTATGACGACATTCCCGAGATGGATTTCGGCATGATGTATCATGGAATCACATATGCGGACGAGGCGTATTCCGAAGAGACAAAAGGAAAGATGAGCGTGCGTCTGTGGCGGGCGGTAATGAAACAGGGGATCGTCACGTTTCTGCCGCCGTGGGAGTGTATTCACAGGCCCATAAGAGAGATGAATATAAAAAAATTTGGCGAAACGTACGGAAATTTTTCGCTGACGGAGGAGGTGCCGGAATAAATGTCATGGACGAGTCAGCTTTATACGACATATGAAAGAGCCATGGAAAACGGAAGCGAGACAGGCGCGGCGATGACACCCGTTGCTCACAGGAATGTCAACGCACAGCTGGAAATCACCTTAAATTTGGAAGGAGAATTTCTGGGAGCCAGGAGTATTCCGAGGGAAAATGCGGCCACGCTGGTTCCGGTTACGGAAGCGTCCGCCGGGAGAAGCTCCGGCATCGCACCCCATGCACTGTGTGATACGCTGTCCTATGTGGCGGGAGATTTTGAATCGTACCTGCCGGAACAGGGAAAGAAAACCGGCCCGCGGGCCAAGTTTGAACAATATATAGAAAACCTTAAAAAATGGGAGGAATCGGAGCAGACGCATCCGAAGGTACATGTCGTTTATACCTATCTGTCCAAAGAAATCCTGATGTCTGACCTGATCAAAAGCGGACTGGTGGAACTGGACGAAGACGGTATGCTGTCAGAGAAAAAGATCGAAGGGCAGCCCTATGAAAAGGCGATGGTACGATTTCGGATCGCCGGATCCGAACCGGGAAAAGACGGCACATGGGCGGATCCTTCTCTCATACAGGCATATACCCAATATTATCAAGAGCATCAGCAGGGAGAAGAAGCCCTCTGCTATTTTACCGGAAAGAAGCAGGTGATCACAAAAAATCATCCCAAAGGGATTGTAGCGGCAAATTATGGGGCGAAGCTGGTGTCGGCAAATGATGAGCGGGGATTTACTTACCGGGGAAGATTTCAGAACGCCGAGCAGGCCTGCACGCTCAGCTATGAAGCGTCCCAGAAAATTCACAGCGCGCTGACCTGGCTGGTGAAGAATCAGGGGGCTTATATCGGAACATCAGATAAGCGGGCATTTGTGTGCTGGAATCCAAACGGAAAGAAAGTACCGCACCTATTTGATGAATTTGGATTGCTATCTGAGGAATCAGAGGAGCAGGAGCCTG
This sequence comes from uncultured Lachnospiraceae bacterium, assembly GCA_947625995.1. Classification (GTDB taxonomy): domain Bacteria; phylum Bacillota; class Clostridia; order Lachnospirales; family Lachnospiraceae; genus CANQUC01. The sequence continues at coordinate 4,081 of CANQQN010000064.1, read as the reverse complement.
AAGATTACAAACGAAAACTGATCAGAGCCTTTCAGGGATACCGGGAACAGTTTGACAGAGAAGATGCGGTGATCGTTATGGGGCTGGACGCCGCTACGACGGGCCGGCTCTCCGTCACCTATTACAATGAAATGCCGGCCTTGGATTTCCTGGACAGGATCATAGATTGGGGGAATACCTGCAGGTGGTTTTATCTTAAGTTTCATGACAAAAAGAAACCTTATTTTCCGATAGAGACGCCACTGTTTCGCAGGATCGTGGAGTATGCCTTCGGCCGGGAGCGGGATAAGTTTGTGGAGGTGGACGATAGGATCCTGAAGGAGCAAGTGCAGCGGCTCTTGAAATGTATGCTGGAAAAACAGCCTTTTCCTACAGATATCATGCAGGCGCTTGTGATCCGTGCGTCTACGCCTCTTGCTTATTCCAATGGAAACAGAGAAAAAGTATTGTCAACGGCGTGTGCCGTGATCTCAAAATATTACAGTGACAGAAAAAGGAAAGGAGAACAGGAGGCTATGAAATTAGATCCGGAAAACAGGGACAGAAGCTATCTGTTTGGGCGGCTTCTGGCAATTTATGAGAGGGTGGAGCTTGCAACCTATGACAATGAAGACAGGGAGCCAAATGCCATTCGGCTGCAGTCCGCGTACGTGAATCATCCTATGCAGACATGGAAGATTTTAAATGATCTTCTGACGCCGTATTTTCAAAAACTGAAACCGGGACCCAGAGAGCATTACAGGAGAATGATCAGTGAGATCACGGAGCTACTGCTGGAGGTGGATGAAAGGAAATTAAATCAAGGACTGCAGGAATCTTATCTGTTGGGGTATTACCTGCAGAGGGCAGAGCTAAATAAAAAGAAAATATCTCAGAAGGAGGAAAAAGAAAATGCGTAATCTGCAGAACAAAATTGATTTTACGGTGCTGGTAAAGGTAACAAATGCAAACCCCAACGGGGATCCCCTCAATGGAAACCGGCCCCGGACCACTTACACGGGACAGGGGGAGATTTCTGACGTGTGCATCAAAAGAAAGATCCGAAACCGGCTGCAAGATATGGGAGAAAACGTGTTCGTACAGTCGGCGGACCGCAGTGACGACGGTTTTTCCTCTCTGAGCGAGAGAGCCTCCGCGACGATCACAGAATATGCTTCTGCGGATGATTATGCAAAACAGGCCTGTGAAAAATGGATCGACGTGCGCACCTTTGGACAGGTGTTTGCGTTTAAGAGTAAGGACAAAAAAGAAGGGGTTTCCGTAGGCGTCAGGGGACCGGTATCGATCCATCAGGCCATCAGTTGTTCCCCGGTGGATATCAACAGTATGCAAATCACCAAGAGCGTCAACGGAGAACCGTCGGAAGGCAGAAGCTCAGACACCATGGGCACCAAGCACTTTGTAGAATTTGGACTTTACCGGATCAAAGGCTCTGTCAACGTGCAGCTTGCCGAGAAGACCGGCTTTTCAGAGGAAGATGCGGACAAGCTGAAGGAGGCTCTTCGCACGTTGTTTGTCAACGACGCTTCTGCGGCAAGACCGGACGGTAGCATGGAAGTAGTGAATGTTTACTGGTGGCTGCATAATAACAAGATCGGACAGTATTCTGCCGCGAAGGTGCATGATTCTCTGAAGATCACCTTGAAAGAAAATGTTGTAATGCCGTCGGATGTCACCGATTACGAGATCGCGCTGGAAAATCTGCCGGATCTGAAGCCGGAGATCCTGCAGGGAATGTGATGTATATGTATCGGGAAGAGGAATATCTAATGCTTTCCGGGCTCCAGCACTTTGCTTATTGCAGGAGGCAGTGGGCGCTGATCCATATCGAGCAGCAGTGGCAGGAAAACGAACGGACGGTGGATGGACAACTGTTCCATAAGGTGGCGCACGATAAAGAACGAACAGAGAGCCGTGGAAACCTACTGATCACCCGGAGCCTACATATCAGGTCAGAGAGCCTTGGACTGTCTGGCATCTGTGATGTGGTGGAATTTCACAGGTCAGAGAAAGGGATTTCTTTGTTTGCCAGGGAGGGGCTCTGGCAGCCGTATCCGGTGGAATACAAAAAAGGAGCGCCAAAAGAACATAGGGCGGACGCGCTGCAGCTTTGCGCGCAGGCTATCTGTCTGGAAGAAATGCTTTTGTGTCAAATTCCGGAGGGAAGCCTGTTTTACGGAGAAACCCGTAGGCGGACGGTGGTGGAATTTACGCAGGAGCTTCGCGAAACGGTTTCTTATATGGCGGAAGAAATGCATGTGTTATGGGAAAAAGGATATACGCCGAAGGTTAGACCCCAGAAAGGCTGCAATGCCTGCTCCCTGAAAGACATCTGTATTCCGGCGCTTGGAAAAACGACCGTGGATGCCTATATCAACAGAAGATTTTCGGAGGAATGATATGCGGAAATTGTTGAATACATTGTTTATTACAAATGAAAACGCATTCCTTTCTCTGGAGGGGGAAACGGTATGTGTGGAGATCGGACGACAAAAAGCGGCACAGTTTCCCTTACACACACTGGAGGCGATCGTGTGCTTTTCCCATAACGGCGCCACGCCGGCATTTATGGGAGCGTGCGCCAAAAGGGGCGTGACCCTTTCGTTTTTCAATCCGTACGGAAAATTTCTTTGCCGGGTTGTAGGAGAAAGCAGGGGAAATGTTCTGCTGAGAAAAAGGCAGTATCGTGTTTCCGATGACAGAGAGGCTAGCTGCCGCATCGCGAGAAACATGATTTTGGGGAAGGTGTACAACTGCCGCTGGAGTATTGACAGGACCTTGCGGGATCATGGGATGAGGGTAGATGCCGATCAGTGCACAAAAGCCGTTCAATATCTGACAAACGCTATGGATAAGATCAGAACAGAAACCGATCTGGATTCTCTGCGCGGCCTGGAGGGAGAAAGCGCGTCCGTTTATTTTGGGGTGTTTGACACGCTGATTCTGAATCAAAAGGACGTGTTTTATTTTCACGGGAGAAATAAGCGGCCGCCGCTGGATCCTGTAAATGCAATGCTGTCATTCGGTTACACGCTGCTTGCCAATGAATGCGCGGGAGCGCTGGAGGGCGTCGGTCTGGATTCTTATGTGGGGTTTATACATCGTGACCGGCCCGGAAGAAAGTCTCTTGCGCTGGATATTATGGAAGAGTTGCGTGCCGTGACGGTAGATCGGTTTGTATTGACGTTGATCAATAACCGTCAGATACGAAAGGAGCATTTTCAGATTACCGAGAGCGGGGCAGTTGAATTTACAGATGACGGGAAAAAGAAATTTCTTACCGCATGGCAGGAGCGAAAAAGAGAACAGCTTACACATCCCTATTTGAAGGAAAAGATAAGCTGGGGGTTGGTACCCTATGTGCAGGCGCTCTTGCTTGCGAGATATCTGCGGGAAGATTTGGACGGTTATCCGCCATTTTTATGGAAGTAACTACTTGAAATCCTGTGATAAGAGGATTGGCTTTTCATAAAACGGAGGAAGAGATGTTGGTACTTGTCACGTATGATGTAAACACAGAAGACGGGAAAGGAAAAACCCGGCTGAGAAAGGTTGCAAAGCAGTGCGTAAATTATGGACAGCGGGTACAAAATTCCGTATTTGAATGTATATTGGATCCGGGACAATGTAAATTGTTAAAGGCAACTCTGCTGAATATCATAGATCAGGAAAAGGACAGCCTGCGATTTTATTATCTGGGAAATCAATATAAAAATAAAATCGAGCATTACGGAGCCAAAGAAGTATTTGATCAGGAAGGCATTCTCATAATTTAGTGCGAGGTAGGAGCAAACAAAAAAAGTGGTAAGGGTTCGCACTGAAAAAAAGAGGATTTTCCATGAAAATTTTATAAAAAAAGTTTTTGTAAAAAGATTTTTGAAGTATTATTTGTTTTTATGTCAAAACTGCATAAAAGTTACCATTGATTTTTAAGCAGTTTTGCTGTCGCTCCCCTCGCGGGAGCGAGGATTGAAATACAACATTACAATAAAGCCGCGCATAGGACATTTGTCGCTCCCCTCGCGGGAGCGAGGATTGAAATAACAACGGCGACGGAACGCCGGTATCATGGCAGGTCGCT